>DATGHT010000236.1:0-10281 GCA_035307865.1 Candidatus Eremiobacteraceae bacterium
GCATTGACCACCGGTTCGTTGAATCTCGTGTTCACGAACGTGCGCTCGCCGCAAGCGCTCGCGATCTTCGAGATGAACTACAGTGGCGGATTCACGGCCGTGACGACGAATCCGAACGTCGCGACCGTCTCCACGCTCGCAGGCCGAGGTCCCACTGCGTGGCTCACCGTCACGCCGCACAACCCGGGCACGACAGTCGTCCGCGTCATGGATGACCACGGCGGCGTGCGCGACATTTTCATCACCGTGCAGCCGCCCGCTATGATCGCACCGCCCGGAGCACGGCCCCCAACCCTGCCAGGCCATCCGCCAACGCATCAATAACCCGGCGGTCATGCGCATCCACGTGGAAATGGAAGACACCTTCGGCGATGTCATCCGCAAGGCGTCGCGCGGCCTTGGCCTGTCAGCGCAACAGCTCGCCGAAAAAACCGGGGTCGAACCGAAGCGCGTGGCCGATTTCATCGGCGACAAAGCGCAGCCCACCGACGACGAAGCTCGCGCCATCGCCAAGACGCTGAAACTCGATCCTGGCAAGCTCGCCGATATTGCCGCCCATCGCTGGCAGCCGGAAGATATCGAACAGCCCAATTACATCGGGCACCAAATCAATAAGCCGCACCCGAGCAACGGTTACTTCCTGATCCTCGAGCAACAAAAAGTTGCCGCTTTCGTCGATCCCGGCGGCGCAGAGCGCAACATCATTGCGACGTTGCAGCGCTCGCCAGTCAAGCTCCAATACATCTTGCTGACGCACAAGCATAGCGATCACTGTGACGCGCTCGCGCCGGTGCGCAAGGCGTTTCCCGACGCGACGCCGGTGATCCACAAGCTCGATGCGCCGGCGCTCGGTGAGGCGGCGCGCGGCGCGATCGGCATCAAGGACGGCGAGACGCTGCCCTTTGGCGACGGCGAGATCCGCTTGCTGCACACGCCCGGACATACCGACGGTTCGTCCTGCTTCATTTATAAGAGCTCTCTCTTTAGCGGCGACACGCTGTTCGCCGGTTCCGTTGGCGGTCTGTTCGGCGACCGCTTCGGTTACCAGGACCTGCTGCACAGCATCAGCACCAAACTCTTCTTCCTGCCGCACGATACGGTCGTCCTGCCCGGGCATGGACCGCCGAGCACGGTCGCACAGGAGCGGGCGCACAATCCGTTTTTCTAGGCAATTCGGGCGCTCCGCACCGGAGGCCGCCCGCAAATTTGCCGCGAAGGCACAAACGATGAGATACCCGTTTGCTGCGGCAATCGCGCTGAGCGTGATGCTGGGCTCGTGCAGTACGAACGCAGGCTTCGGAACGCCCGCCAGTGCCCCTAACCCTGTCGGCCCCGGAGCCGGCTATCCCAATGGGGTGGTCACCTCGCCATTGCCTTCGGGCAGCATCCTGCCGACCGGCAGCGTCGCCCCCGGCGCGAGCATGGAAGCGACCCCGACTCCATCGCCGCTGGCCACCGCAAGCCCTATTCCGAATACGCTGACCATTGAGGGCGCTTCGCTGCATCTCGCCTACGATGGCGCTGCTGCCGATCCCGTGCGGGCGCCGCGCCTGCTCGAGCTCGCCTTCGCGCTGCAGAACACCATGAAGAAACCCGAAAAGATCGCCGACATCAAAGTCAAGGCGGACACGGGCGTGGTGGGCGAGCAAGCCGTTGCAGTCGTGGCACCCGCGAACCAGACCTCGCAAGCAGCGTTCGTCACGCTGAAGCTCGCGGACGATCCACTCAAATACCGGCAGCTCAAGATCGATTTCATCGACGACGCGAAGAAAGTCGTCAGCACGCAAACGCTCGACGTGCCGCAGCAAGATTTCTCGTTCACGCCGCTGGGCGATCACCACCCCAAAGGCGGCGTGAGCATCGACAGCGTGGAAATCTCGCGCGTCGACGGCCCGTCCGGGCTGCACTATGAATGCACCTTCGCGTTGACCAACGCCGGCCCCGCACCCGCCCAAATCAGCCACTTCACCATCACGCCGCCGAAGAACGGCAGCGCGAAAGTCGCCATCGGCTTGACGGTGCCACCACGCTCAACGTCAGGATTTGTCAGCATCGTGCTGCCGCTGAGTGGAAAAACACTGCCGGCGGGTACGTACAATGTTATGGCGATGCAAGACAAGGCGACTGTCGCCAAAGCTTCCGCGATCCTCCTGTAAGAGTACGAAAAGCAGACCAGCATGGCGCGCGAACGCGACGTATTAGAAGTTGACGTATTGTTTGTCGGAGCCGGACCCGCCAGCTTAGCGGGTGCGATCCGCTTGGCGCAGCTCTACCAGGAACACAACGCGGCGGTGAAGTCAGGTGCCAAAACCGGATCGGAGTTGTCGACAGAAAATATCCTGGTCATAGAAAAATCACGCAATATCGGCGATCACGCAATCTCCGGAGCGGTGCTCGATCCGCGCAGTATGCGCGAGCTCTTCGGTGATTTTCTCGCCGCGGGGTGCCCCGTGGAAAGCCCGGTTACCACCGATGCGTTTTGGCTCATGAGCAAGAGCTCGCACGTGCGCGCGCCGCTGACCCCGCCGCCCATGAACAACCACGGCAAATACGTGGCGAGCCTCAACAAGCTGGTGAAGTGGCTAGCGAGCAAAGCCGCCGAGCTGGGCGTGCAAGTTTTTCCGGAAACGCCGGGCCAAGAATTATTGTACGACGGCGATCGCATCCTCGGCGTTCGCGCCGGCGACAAGGGCTTGGACAAGAACGGCAATCCCAAACCGAACTACGAGCCGGGACCCGATCTTTTGGCAAAGGTCACCGTGCTCGGCGAAGGGCCGCGCGGCACGCTTGCCAAGCAGTTGACCAACCGGCTCGGTTTATATGCCGGAAAGAATCCGCAAGTGTACTCCATCGGCATCAAGGAGCTGTGGCAGATGCCAAAAGGCTCCACGCAGGCCGGTCAAGTGATCCACACGCTCGGCCAGCCGCTCGACAACGAAACGTTTGGCGGCGGCTTCATCTATTCGATGGCGGACGACATCTGGGACATCGGCTTTGTGGTGGGCCTCGACTACAAAAACCCGCTGCTCGAGCCGCACGCGAAGTTTCAAGAATTCAAAGCGCATCCCAGCGTTGCCAAGCTGCTGGAAGGCGGGCAGATGTTCCGCTACGGCGCGAAAGCGATTCCCGAGGGCGGCTGGTTTTCAATGCCACGTCCGTACGCCGACGGCGTGCTGCTCATCGGCGATACGGCTGGCACGCTCAATCCCATGAAGCTCAAAGGCATTCACCTCGCGGTGAAGTCGGGGATGCTGGCGGCGCAAACCTGCTTTGACGCGGTGCTCGCAGGCGACAGTAGCGCCAAGCGTTTGAAATCCTACGAAGACAGCGTCGCCGCAAGCTGGATTCGGTCGGATCTATACCCCGCGCGCAATTTCCATCAAGGCTTCGAACGCGGACGATTGGTCGGAATGCTCAACGTCAGCTTGGGCATGATCTCAGGCGGTCGCGGATTCGGCATCTACGATCGCCTGCCCGGACAAGCCGGTTACGAGCGGATGGAAAAGCTGGTCGATTACTTTGGCCGCAACGTCCCCGGGTTCGAGCGTCCGCGCTACGACAACAAGCTGACCTTCAGCAAGCTCGACGACGTTTTCCGCAGCGGCACCAAGCACGATGAAAACGCGCCCTGCCACCTCATCGTGCACGACACCAGCATCTGCGCCTCCCGTTGCGCCGTGGAATTCGGGAATCCGTGCCAGTACTTCTGTCCGGCAGCCGTCTACGAAATGGTGAAAGCTCCGGCGGGCGGTCCCACCATCAGCAAAGACGGCTTCGCCGATTCGGGCCAACGCTTGCAGATCAATTTTGCCAACTGCGTGCATTGCAAGACCTGCGATATCATGGACCCGTATCAAATCATCGACTGGGTACCGCCCGAAGGTGGCGGCGGCCCGGTGTACACGAGCATGTAGCTCGCGGGAGCGTATGATGATCAAAGACATGGCGTTCGTCGCCTATTCGGTGCAAGACGTGCCTCGCGCCGTCGCGTTTTACCGCGATACCGTTGGGCTGAAGCCAAGCACATCAGACTTCGGCGAGCACTGGTTCGAGTTCGAGGTCGGCGGCACGACCTTCGGGATCGGCAACGGCGAGAGCATCGGCATCAAGCCGGGCTCGCAGTTCAGCGCCGCATTTGAAGTGGATGATGTGAAAGCCGTGCGCGAACGGCTTCAGGCCGATGGCGTCGAGATCACCGAGATCTTCGAATCGCCGGTTTGCTGGAGCTGCTTTGCGACCGATCCGGACGGCAACCGCTTCGCTCTCCACCAGCGCAAGAGTTAGCACGCCACCGCAAACCCTGGACATCGAGGGCGCGCTTGCGTACGTTCGCAAGCACTCCTTGGACGCGTGCATGATCGAGCAGGCAGGCCGTCTGGTGGGCGAGGCCTACGGCGCAGATTTTTCGGCGGGTCAACCGCACCCGCTCTACAGCGGCAGCAAGAGCTTTTGGGGGCCGCTCGCGCTGCGCGCACAGCAAGACGGCATGCTGCAGCTCGACGAGCCGGTATGCGAGACCATTCACGAGTGGCGCGATGACGCCGACAAGAAAGCCGTGACGATTCGCATGCTGCTCTCGCTGACCGCCGGCTACGCATTCGGCGGTCTGGGGAACGCCGTGCCGACGTACGATCGCGCTATCAGCATCCCCCTCAAAGACAAACCCGGAACGAAATTCACCTATGGTGGCAGCGCGCTGCAAGTGTTCGGCGCGCTCCTCGCGCGCAAGCTCGCACCGCGGCAAGTGACGCCACACGAATATCTCATGCGGCGGCTGCTCGCGCCGGCCGGCGTGTCAGTCGCGAGTTGGCGCACGCTGAAAGACGGCACGCACCCGCTGCCGACCGGCGCCTTCCTGAGCGCCCGCGATTGGCTCGCCTATGGCAATTACGTGCTAGAGAAATATGAAGAATTCGCGGAATGCTTTCGCGGTTCGCAAGCCAACCCGCGCTACGGGTTAGGCTGGTGGTTGCGTGCAAGCGGGGCACCCTTGGACCTTGCCTATGCGAGCGGCTCGGGAGGACAGGCGCTGTACGTCGTACCGTCTGCAGCGTTCGTCATCGTCCATTTCGGAAACAGCGGGTCGTACAAACACGAATCGTTCTTGCGCCAGCTTTTCAAACGCTAGCCAGGCGGCGTTTGATAGAAGTACTAGTTACTCAGGAAGGTCTGTTCGAAGAGGGCATTGACCCAGCCGAACTTGGGGCGCGTGTAGCGCCGCGGGTCGTTGACGTTAAACGATTCGTGCAGCGCGCCGTCGCCGGCAGCCGATAGCGCCAGCTCTTCACGAATCCGGTCTTTCTCGTTTCCGTTGTCGCTGGTGCGGTACTGCACGATCAAGCTCATGGGCCACACAAAACCCGCCGGCGTGTGTGGGCTGCCGACGCCCGCGGCGTAATGGCCGCGATAGTAATACGGGTTGGACGAGCTCAAAATGAACTGGCGGGTACGTCCGTACACGCCTCGCTCGTATTGGTATCCCAACAGCGGCATCGAGAGCAGGCTCGGAACGTTCGCGTCATCCATGAACTTCGCGTGACCCAGGCCGTCGATCTCGTAGGCGTAGATCGTGCCGCGCCGCGTGTTGAAAATGCCCTTATCTTCGATCGCCTGCGTGATGCGCTCCGCCGCAAGTTCCGCCTTGTTCGCGCTGCGATCGTCATGATAGTAGCGGCGGAAAAATCCGGCCATCGTGTGCAGCGTGGTGGCGGCGAACATGTTCTCGGGAATGTTGTAGTTGTACACTTGGTTGTCGTCGCTGGGACGGTAGGCGCTCCACACCAAGCCGATGCCTTCTTTGATGGGATGCTCGTTCCGGTGATAATGCGAGCGATCCGTGTGGTGCTGCTCGACGATCATGGTGTGTAAAATGATTTGCAGCTCGCCGAACAGGTGCTGGTCGAAAATGGAATCGTCGCCCGTCGCCTGCACGTAGCGGTCGGCCAAGCGGACCGGATAGCACAGCGAGTCGAGCTCGAACTTCTGCTCGGCCACCGAGTAGTCGCGGCGAAAGGCGTTGGCGTACGGGTCGAGTGCGATCAAGCGCTCTTGGCGGGCGATGACGCCGCGCACCAGCGTGCGATCGCGGAACAGCGACATGGACTGCACGCTCGAGTCGCGCAGCCACATGGCATCGATGTCACCCGTGCTCACATAGGTGGTGCTGTCGGAAGCCTTAAAAAAAAGGCCGGCGTTGACGTCGGCTGCGTGAGCATACACGGTGAGCACGTTGGCCCCGCTCGACACTCTGAAGGTGCAGACCAACATAAACAGCGCGATCAGTGCGACTCGGGGAGTGAGGTGCGATCGAGGGCTCACGCTACTAGTTATCGTCTGCACAGGCGACTATTTCAGCGAATTTCGTTCGGCCATGGGTTGATGACTGGATTCTCGTCCGGCACGGCTATATGCGCCACGGCGCTCCCGGGGTAGGCGAGAATGCCGTCCTCGATACTCAAGATCCACGCCTCTGTGGCGACGCGCACAAGACCGTCACCGACCGGGCGTCCCCAGAGATCTCTCAGATCTGCGATAATGCCGCCCGCAGGCAGCGCCGCACCCGGCCCGACCCGGAAATCTAGGATACCCGCCGCCGGCGGATAGGGGCCGTCCTCGCGCCGCAATCGGCCCGCGAAGGGGGGCATCGGAATCGCCGGCATCGGTTCCGGATTCCCCGGCAACATGCCGGCCCAGCGCAGCATGTTGCGCAGTCCAACGACTGCCGCGCTCACCGCGACGGGGTCTGCCACCGTGTGTGGGCCGAGTTCAACGGTGAATGCAGGTACCCGCAGTTCTTGCAGGGCCGAGCCGGTCGTGGAACGGTGCAGCTCTTTGCCGATGTAGCTCTTGACGTTGTACTCGACGACCACCGGAAAGCCGAAGGCCGTCGCCATTTCGTCGATGCGATCCGAGAGCTGCTGCGCCGCGGGCTTTTCGGAGTCTTTATGATACAGCACGCGATCGCGGATTGAAAACGGCACGGATAAGATCGAGGCGCAGTGCAAATCGACGTAATAGTCGGCCGATTGGCGGATCGCCTCGAGTAACGAAGCAGTCAGCCGTTCATAAACGGTGAGCTCGCGAACCTCGCCAAAATCCCGTCGCATGCCCGGAAACGTGCGGTTGGGATCACGATCGTCGTAATAGGGGTGGCGGCGATTCGTCCGTAGACCGGCGGGGTTCAAGCTGGGCAGGCACACAACAGTGCCGCTCAGATGACGGCACAGCTCGCTGTTGAGCAGGCGCTGCAGGACCGGGATGCCGGCCACCTCGTTGCCATGGATGTTTGCCGTCAACCAAAAAACCGGCCCATCCTGTTCGCCTTGCGCGATGACGACCGCGAGTGAATCGGCGCCGCCGGTCGGCAACTGCGGTCCCTGAAAGCTGCCGTAACTGAGCTGCCCAGGCACGGCTTCGCACGACCCGATACTTAGTGCAGTCCGGGGCAATGCGACCTCCTTTGTCGACGGAGTGTTTTTAGGTTACGCGCCGATCCAGCGGACGACGGCGACCTGCTCCTCGTCCAGCACCACGCTGACGACGCCGGATGGAAACCGGATTTTCGTCGGCCCATCAGCGCTCAGGCGCACATACAACATAGAACGTTCGATTCTTTCTCCCTGCCGCGAAGTTTCACGGATGATGAGAGTTCGCTCGTCCTGTATGCCCATGTAGTCATAGACGACGCTCTCGATAAACGGCGTCGTCAAGCGCGAGGCGGTGCCGTCCAAGGTGTCGCTGCGGCTGCTCTCGCGTTCCTGCTGGACCCTCACGTCGATGTGTACTTCGGCAAACAGCCGGTCACCCAGGGTGGCGCGATGCGCGCCCGCCTTGGGAAATGCGAGAGTCGGTTCCCACTTCGTGTTGCCGCGTCCGGTCGTAGTGGGATCTTGTTGATTGCTATCGGTGGTCCAGCGCCTTGATCTCGGCACGTGCTCGTTCCCCTGTCTGCTAGCGTTCTACCTTATATAGTATCGGCATCGCGCAGCCAAATTTCTACCAAAAACCCCTTCAGCGCTCGAGCCGCTGAACGACGCGAGCGCCGCAGCAGCGCTCGTAGAACTCAACAGGACCGACCGCTGGGATGAGCGCCCGCGCGAACCCGAGCTGTTTCAGCGATAACAGAGCGCGTTGCGTAAGCAGCGTGCCGATGCCCAGGCCGCGTAGCGCCGGATCGACGCCCATCGGACCGAAGATGCCGACGTCGGTCTTGTCGAGCCAACCGTCCAGCCACCAATACCGCAACGCACGTTGCTCGTAGGTGGCAAAGCCGCGAGTGTTCCCGTTCGCGTCGCGCGCGTACCAGTTCCAGCCTGCTTGTGCTTCTTGCGGCCAAGCACCTCCGAAAATTGCGGCGATCCATTCCGCGTCCTCGACGCGCGCCCCACGCTCGTGCGCCAAGACAAGCTCTGTGTGCGCGAGGATTTTTTCGTGTGATCGCTCGTCCACCGCAAAAATGTCGAGCTCGACGAGCATGTTGATTATCGGCCGCATGCGAATGGCTCGCAAAAAGACTTCACGACTGCGTTCACGGAGCATCGTCTTTGCCGACGGACACCCCGGCCCTGCGTTTCGCGCTCGTCCATCAGACGTTTCGCGCTCTGCGCCATCCCAACTACCGGCTGTACTTCGCGGGTCAAGCATTCTCGCTCGTCGGTACGTGGATGCAGATCGTCGCCGCCGGCTGGCTCGTGTTGCGCATCACGAACTCGCCGCTTTTGCTCGGCCTCGTCACCGCGATGGAAAGCTTGCCAGCGCTCTTCTTCTCCTTGATGGCCGGGGCGCTGGCCGACGTCTTCGATAAACGCCGCATCGCGATCGTGACCCAATCGTTGTCAGGCTTGCAGGCCCTCGCGTTGGGGGCGCTGGTGCTGACGAACCATGCCACCTTCTGGAGCGTTTTCTGGCTGGCGTCGTTCGCGGGGATGATCAACGCGTTTGATCTGCCGATCCGGCAGTCGCTGATCTTCGACATCGTCGGGGCGGAAGATCTGGTCAACGCGAGCGCGCTCAACTCAGTGGTCTTCAATGTCGCCCGCATCGTGGGTCCCGCCATCGCGGCGACCATCATCGTGCATTTTGGGGAGGGTGCCAACTTCATCGCTAACGCCGCATCCTACGCCTTCGTGGTGACGGCGCTCGTGCGCATGCGCACGCTGCCCCAGCGCTCGCGCGCGCACCATCGCGATCTCGCCCAGAGCGCGCTCAACGGCATCGCCTATGTGGTGCGCCATCCCTTGCTGGCGCGGATGTTCCTGGCGCTGTTCATCTACAGCATCTTCGGGTTCAACTACATCTTGCTGATGCCGGTCATCGCGAAGCTGCAGCTGCACGGCACCGCGACCGCGCTCGGCTTTCTGCTCAGCAGCTTGGGAGTGGGGGCCTTGGCGGGCTCATTGACGCTCGCCATGCGGGGCGCGGCAAGTTTGCGTTCGCTGCTGGTCATGTCATTCGTGTTTCCGGCGTCGTTGATCGCGTTTGCCTTTGCGCGCACGTTGCATTGGGCCAGCTTCTTGGCGGCGGTGCTCGGTTTTTGCATGGTGCAGTTCATCGTGCGCTTCTCGACCTTCTTGCAGACCGGGGCCAAGGACGCGATGCGCGGTCGAGTTTTGGGTCTCTACAACATGTTCATGATGGGGTTGGCGCCCATTGGGGCGCTGCAGGCGGGTGCGCTCGCCGAGCGCTTCGGTGCGGGAACCGCGCTGCTTGTCGGCGGAGTGTTGTGCCTGTTTGCCTCGTTGCTGCTTGCGCTGCCACAGCGCACGGTGCGCAAGGAGGCAGGGCAACCCCAGACTGCGGCGGCGGTCGCCGCGAAATAGGTGGATATGAAGCCCTGGCGTTTTTGTGCCGCGCTGCTGGCGATACTCGCGCTGTATTCGCAGCCGATGATGGTGCGCGCGGATGAAGCGCGGCCGATCACCGCGCGTGACATGTCTTTGCTGCGCAGGACGGTCAACGGCATCGTGGGGCGCTTTCCGATGCGCACCGCGCAACTGGGCGTGGTCGTCATGGAACCGCGTAGCGGGCGTATGCTGCTCGCGCGCCAAGCCGAGCACGAATTTGCACCAGCGTCGAATTTCAAGCTGTTGGTCAGCGCGACGGCCCTCGCGTACTTAGGCCGGAACTTCACGTATCACACCGTCCTGCTCGCCCGCGGGCCGGTAAGCGACGGCGTTCTCGACGGCGACCTGATCTTAGCCGGAGGCGGCGATCCCGTGCTCACTCGCTCCGACCTGCGCCGCGCCGTGGCGGCCGTTCAGGCAGCTGCAATCACCAAAGTGA
>DATGHT010000237.1:0-3490 GCA_035307865.1 Candidatus Eremiobacteraceae bacterium
GGCTCATGGGCGCTTACAAGCGCTTATAGGTCGGACCGCTCATGAGCGGTGCGCCGGGCTGAAAATCTCTCAGCACCGCCTGCACGTGCAGTTCGAAAGTCTGGCATTCTTCATCGCTTTGGGCTGCGCTGCGCTCAGTCACCGTGCCACGAACGCTGTATGCCGCCGCATCGAGGACCGACCACAGCACGGCATGTCCTCGCGCACCCAGATTCCGTGCAGTGTGCGTGCCGGCGTGAACGCGGATGTGCAGCGTGCGCTCGTCAGGAGAAGTTATCTCGCTCGCCGAGACGACCGCGACGCGCGGCGTGCCGTCTTCGTCGACGCTCACCAGCAGCGCGGCGTTCGCGCGCTCGTACTCCGCAATATTGCCGAGTTCGAAACGCAGCGGCGGCGGTAGCTTGTTCCCGATCTGTTCTGACACCGCGATCGCTCCCCTCATATGATCTGTAACGGATGCGTTCGGGCTGTGGTCCTACGACCGCAATGCCGCTGCACCCTACGTCGTTGGTCTTATGCGCGCGCTGCTGCGCGGAATTTCGTGCAAGCGACGCCATCTGTCGCTGCTGCGGCGCAGCGCGCCTCGAAAGTGCCACGCTTGCGAGGCGCGAGCGCCCGCGTTCACGCGCCATCCGGCGCCGCGCTCAGGCCATAGCCGGGCGCATCACTTAGGCTTGCGCTCGAAGCGCGCCAGAACGAACTGGGTGATGCGCTTCGCCGCCATCATCGAATAGTAGCCGAATTGGCGTGGCGAGGTTGCAGTCTTCGCCATCGCATCGTCGATCACGCCGCGCGCGAACGTTTCCAGCTCCTCGTCGGTTCGATATTGGTAGGGATTGGCTGCCTCAGGCGCCTTATCGTCTGCCGGACTCATGCGATAGGCTGCAAGAACGGATTCGTGCGCCGTTCGACGCCGATCGAGGTGCGCGGACCGTGCCCCGGAACGACGATCGCATTCTCCGGTAAGCGCAGTAAGCGTTGCTGGATCGAGCGCAGCAGTTCTTCGAATGAGCCGCCCCACAAGTCGGTCCTGCCGACACTGCCTGCAAAGAGCGTGTCGCCGCTGAACACGGTGGGGTTGGCATCGTCCAGCACCAGGCTGATGCTCCCCGGCGAGTGCCCCGGCGTGTGCATGACCGCGAGCGCATGCTTGCCGAATTCGATCCGGTCGCCATCGCGCAGCAACCTATCCAGTTCCGTCGCCGGCGGCACAGGGATTCCCAACCATTGCGCTTGCAGGGCGAGCTGTTCGTAAAGCGGCACGTCGGCTTCGTGCAGCAGCGCGGGAGCGCCCGTGCGCTGCTTGAGCTGCCCGAGTGCGCCGACGTGATCGATGTGGCCGTGCGTGGCGACGATAGCGGCCAGCTGTAAACCGTGGGTTTGGAGCACCTCGTAAATCCGGTCGCACTCGTCACCGGCGTCGATCACGATCGCACGGCGGCTGATTTCGTCGCCCAATATGACGCAGTTACACTGCAGCGGCCCAACCGCGAACTGCTCGAAGATCACTGCTGTGACTTAGTGTGGTGTCAGATGCTGCCCTGCCGTGGGGAGAGGTCCGCCCGCGCAGCGTTCCTAACAAATGCTTGTTTTGAAGTACGAGGATGTTTCCGCCGAACTCGATCGCCGCATTCTTGCGTTCATCCGGCAGCCGGACGGCGGCGATGCGCAATTCGAAACGCTCGCTCTTGCCCTGTTCGCTTACCAATACCACGCCAACGATGCCTACCGGCGTTATTGCGACCAGCGCGGCTTGCCGCCGCACGAGGTCAGCAATTGGCGCCGCATTCCTGCGGTGTCGGCTGCATCTTTCGGCGATGCGCGTCTCGCAACGTTTCCCGCCGGCTCGGCGCGATTCGTTTTCGAATCGAGCGGAACGACGCGCGCCGGCCAGCGTCCATCGCGTCACGAGCTCGAAAACAGCGAGCTCTACGACGCTTCGCTGCTGGGGCAATTCCGCCGCTGCGTCATGCCCGATCGCGATCGCATGCCGATGCTCTTGTTCTCGCCATCCTTTGCAGAGGCGCCAGGCTCTTCGTTGGCCTACATGCTCGCCCGCATTTTTGATTGTCATGGCAGCGGCGGTGGATTCTTCATCAGCCAAGGAGTCCTCGACCACGAACGCGCGCTGGCGACCTTGGAGGCTGCGACGCAAGCAACGCTGGTGTTCGGCACCGCCTTTGCCCTCGTCCATTTTTTAGACCGCTGTCGCGCCGCAGGGATTCGTTTCAGCTTGCCGCCCGGCAGCCGCGTCGTCGAGACGGGCGGCTTCAAAGGCCGATCGCGCTCCATCGAACGAGTGGAGTTCTATGCGATGCTGGGGGAATTTTTCGGCGTGCCGCGCACGCACTGCCTATCGGAATACGGCATGTGCGAGTTGGGAAGCCAGTGGTACGACGCGAACCTGGCGGACTATTTTTCCGGGAGCGCGCCGCGCTTCGAGGTGAAGATCGGCCCGCATTGGGCACGCCATCTCGTCGTCGACCCCGTGAATGCCGAGCCGCTGCGCGAAGGCTCCGGCCTGCTGCAACTCGTCGACTTGTGCAATCGGGGTTCGGTAGCGGCGGTGCTGACGGCCGATCGTGCGCGCGACGAAAGCGGAGGATTTGTATTCATGGGCCGCGCTCCCGGCGCGCCGCCGAAAGGCTGCAGCATCACGATCGATAGCTTGCTGGGCCATCATGCTTGACTCCGAAACGAGCGCCGGCCTGCGATGGACCGCGCTAGTGCGCGGAGCGCGGGAGTGGCAGGATCCGGACTCGGCCGTGCGCGAGCGCGCGCGCGCAGCGCTGCAAGACGGCGAGTGGCCGCGGCAGACCGTAGAACGCGCTTTGGGAAACGTGCTGCTCGATTTTGAGACCGCGCTCACCGGCTTTCGCGAGGATCCACCGGCCGTGCGGCGCGCGAGCACGGCGTTGGCGATTTTGCCCGGCAACATTATTGGTCCGGCGATCGCGTGCGCGTATTGCGCCGCACTTGCGGGAACAAGCCTCATCCTCAAGTCGTCGCATCACGAGCGCCGGCTCGGCGACATCCTCGTCGAGCAATTCGATCGCCTGGGACCGCCGTTGCGCGGCTCGTTGAGCGCCGTCTATTGGCAGGGCGGCGATGAGACCAGTGAGACGACGATCCTTCGCGGAATCGACCGTGCCGTCGTTTTCGGCCAGGACGCAACCGTGGCGAGCATCCGCAGCCGCGTACCGCCGCATGTAGCAGTGGCCGCCTATGGCGAGAGCTTCAGCATCGCCGTCATCGCCGCCGGCGCCGACCTCGTCGAAGCGGCTGAGGCAGTGTCGTGGGATGTCGCGCTGTTCGATCAACGCGGCTGCATGTCGCCGCAGACCATCTACGTCGAAGGCGGCGCAGACAAAGCGGTTTTGTTCGCACAGGCTTTGTCGTTCTCACTGCGCCGGCGTCAAGATGATCTGCCGCGGGCACAGCCGGCCGCAGCCGAAAAAATCGCGCTGGCTGAAACGATCCGGCGCCTGAG
>DATGHT010000238.1:0-4238 GCA_035307865.1 Candidatus Eremiobacteraceae bacterium
TTACGCGTCGCGCCGCAGATCTTCTCCATGATCGAGCAAGACTGGCCGCACTGCATCCCTGACCTCGTCGATCTCGCGCTGGGATCGAATCCGCCGCGCGGCCTGCGCGCTGCCGCAATCCGCTGGCATGAAGTGGTCGGAAAAGAAAGCACCTGCACTGACTACAACGCGTGCAACGCCTTCGACGTCATGAGCGAAATCGATCGACTGCGCGTCCCGACGCTAATTCTCGCCGGCAGCGAAGACCGCATGACGCCGCTGAAATACGCGCAATACTTGCACGCTCACATCAGCGGTAGCCGGTTCGAGCTCATCGAACGCGCCGGGCATTTGGCGATGGCGGAGCAACCGGCGCAGGTGAACCGCGCGATCCGCGAGTTTCTGGCGAGCCTCTAAGGCCTACGTTAGCTCGTCGAAGCCGGCAGGCAGGCAAGTGGAGATGCGTCGCGCTTTCGCGTCGACCTGCACGCGATACGCATGCAGCATCGGCACGAGGACCGGCTTGGCGCCCACCACGAGCATGTCGCAGTTCGGGTAATGGCGGACTGCTTGCACCGTTCCGAGGTCGCCCAGTGCTTCGTCGACCACGTGCATGCCGACGAGATCCGCTTCGCGGTAGGTCTGGGCTGGCAATTCGGGGAGCCGCGCCGCGGACGTGAGCAGCTCGGCGCCACGTAACGCCGCAGCGGCATTTGCATCGTCGACGCCGGCGAGTCTTGCGAGCACGTTGCCCTTGTGTTGACGCGCCGCGGTGATCGTCGAGAGCATATCCGGTTTCTCTCGCCGCCGTACGCAGACGGCCAAGCCTGGCTGCAGCACGTCCGGATCTCCCGACGCGATTTTCAGTTCGCCGCGCAGACCAAACGCTCCAATGATGCGTGCGATCGCGACCAGCTCGCCTTCGGTCACCGCCGCGTTAGTCGACGATTTCGACGCTTACTCGCTCACCCGTGCCGACGGTCGCGGCTTTCACGATCGTGCGGATCGCCTGCACGATCCGGCCTTGCCTGCCGATGATCTTGCCGCGATCGTCTTCGGCGACGCTCAGCAGCAACACCGGGCCACGATCATCTGACGTGGCGCCGATGGAGATCTGGCTTGGGTCGTCAACGATGTGTTCCACGATGTACTTGAGCACGGCCGCAGCGCGTCCGATGACGTCGTTGCCGTCTCCGTCGTACGGTTCTTCCTCCGCGTCGACTGGCGGTGCTTCCTCGCGTTCAACGAGCTCTGCGTCTTCTTCATCGATGTCGAGATATTCCGGCGGACGATCGGCCATGACTATTTCTTCTCTTTCTTCGGCGCCCGCGGCTTGCGCACGGGCACTTTGGATTTGTCGTACAGACCCTTTTCGGCGAGCAGCCGTGCGACGGTGTCGGAGGGCTGAGCGCCGTTGCCGAGCCAGCGCTTGATCTTCTCCTCGTCCACGACCAACTCGACGGGCGTGCGGCGTGGATTGTAGTGACCGACGATCTCCAAGAAACGCCCGTCGCGCGGCGAGCGGCTGTCGGCCACGACGAAGCGGTAGGAAGGCTGTTTTTTCGCGCCCGTGCGGCGCAATCGAATTTTAACGCTCACGATTCTCCTCTTAGAACTTCGGAAGGCCGCGCGTGCGGCCGAATTGCTTCATCATTTGCCGTGATGATTCGAACTGTTTCACGAGCCGGTTGATATCTTGCACTTGCGTGCCGCTGCCTTTGGCGATGCGGCGCCGCCGGCTCGCGTTGAGGATGCCCGGTTCCATCCGCTCGCGCGGCGTCATCGAACAGATGATGGCCTCGATGCGGCTCACTTCTGCTTCGTCGATGTCCTGCGCCGGCGCGATCTTGCTCAAACCCGGGATCATCTTGACCAAATCGGCCAGCGGCCCCATTTTGCGCATTTGCCGCAATTGTTCGAGAAAGTCCTGTAGCGTGAAGCTTTGACGGCGCAGTTTGGTCGCGAGCTCTTTTGCTTGCGTCTCGTCGAAGACACGCTGGCTCTTCTCGATGAGCGTCAGCATATCGCCCATCCCCAAGATGCGCGACACCAAGCGATCGGCGTGGAATTCCTCGAGCGCGCTCACCTTTTCGCCGGTGCCGATGAATTTGATCGGCTTGCCCGTGACCGCGCGAATCGACAGTGCGGCGCCGCCGCGGCTGTCGCCATCGACCTTCGTCAAGATCATGCCGCTCAGATCGATGCGCGCGTCGAACGTTTTCGCGACGTTGACGGCCTCTTGGCCCGTCATCGAATCCACGACGAGCAGCGTTTCCACCGGCTGCGCCGACTGCTTGATGGCTTCGAGCTCGCGCATGAGCGGTTCGTCGATTTGCAAGCGACCGGCGGTATCGAGGATCACCGCTCCATGCCCTCTCGTACGCGCTTCGTCGAGCGCGCGCTTGGCGATGCCCAGCGGATCCTGCACCTGCTCCGCGTGGACGGGCACGCCGATCTGCTCGCCGAGCACTTTCAACTGCGTGATGGCTGCCGGCCGGTAGACGTCGCACGCGACCAACAGCGGACGGCGGCCTTGCTCCTTAAAGCGCAATGCAAGTTTCGCGGCTTGCGTCGTCTTGCCGCTGCCCTGCAACCCGACCAGCATGATCGCGGAAGGCCCGGAGGGCGCGAAGCGCACGGGCTCGCTCTTGGAGCCGATCATCTCGATCAAGCCGTCGTGAACGATCTTGATGACCGCTTGCGCAGGCGTGAGCGACTCCAGCACTTCGACGCCGACGGCGCGCTCGCGGATCGCGGCGATAAAGTCTTTGACCACCTTGAGATTGACGTCCGCTTCGAGCAGCGCAATGCGAACCTCGCGCAGCACCTCGGCGACGTCAGCCTCGGTGAGTTTCCCGCGCGAGCGAAGGCGTTGAAAGATCGCCCCGAGGCGATCCGAGAGCGTTTGAAACATATGGTCCAGTTATGCGCGGGTGCGCGATGAGGCGAAGCCGCGCGTCAAGCGAGGGAGGGGCTTAGGCTTTTTCCGTGACTTCCTCTATGTAACGCACCGCGTCGCCGACGGTTTTGATCTTCTCGGCGTCTTCATCCGGAATGTCGAGATTGAATTCCGTCTCCAGCGCCATCACCAGTTCCACCTGATCGAGCGAGTCGGCGCCGAGATCGTCCGTGATCGACGCCTCCGGCGTGACCTCGTCTTCGTCTACGCCGAGCTGCTCAACGATGCACTTCTTCACTTTGTCGAACACTGACATCAGGCTGTCGTTACCTCCATGGGCACGGTAGTAGGCTAGTGCAAGGGCAGGATCGGTTTTGCTGCGGCCTGCCGCCGCTTACATCCACAGACCACCGTCGACGGCGATCACCTGTCCGGTGACATACGAGGCATCGTCGCTTGCGAGGAAGGCGACGACGCGCGCGACCTCGTCGGCGTGTCCAAAACGTTTGAGCGGTATGCGGTTCTGGTATTGCTCCTTCAGGCTCGGCGGCAAAGCTGCCGTCATGTCGGTTTCGATGAACCCCGGCGCCACCGCGTTGACTCGGATGTTGCGCGATCCAAATTCTTGGGCCAGCGATTTCGTGACACCGATGACGCCGGCCTTTGCAGCCACATAGGCGCTTTGGCCTGCGTTGCCGGTGAGCGCAACCACCGAGGTGATGTTGACAATCGCGCCGCTCTTCTGCGATAGCATCACCTTTCCCGCCGCTGCCGACAAGTAAAAAACGCTCTTCAGGTTGACGGCCAGGGTCTCGTCCAGCGCATCCCATTTCATTCGCAGAACGAGCGTGTCGTACGGCCGGCCGGCATTGTTGACCAGCACGTCGATGCGGCCAAGCGCGTTCTTCGCGGCCTCGACGAGACCGCTCGCTTGCGCTTGGTCGGACACGTCCGCCGGATGCACGTGCGCGGTTCCGCCGAGCCCTTCGACCTCCTGCCGCACGAGTTCCAACGGTTGTGGACGGCGCCCGCACAACCATAGCGTCGCGCCTTTCCTGGCAAACTCTTGGGCGATCGCACGGCCGATGCCGCTACCCGCGCCCGTCACGATGACATTCATACGCGAGCCTGCGAGGCAGCGCTCTGCAGTCTCGCGACGCCGCCCGTGTCGCCGACATGCAGGATCGTGATGCCTTCGATGTTGGGCAACCTTTTCACCATCGGGGTGAGCACTTCGCTTGCGCCACATTCGACGATGAAGTCCGGGCGCAGCGCGACGAGCGCGCTTGCGGTATCGTGCCAGCGAACGCGGGCGCACAGACTCGCGAGCAGGCAGCGGCGGATCTCCTCGACCGAAGTG
>DATGHT010000239.1:0-5799 GCA_035307865.1 Candidatus Eremiobacteraceae bacterium
GCCGGAGTTGCGGACCACGTGGGCGTGCACGATCGGCACGGGCGTGGTCGTCACCGGCGGTGGTGTCGCTTCCGATTGGGGCCGCACGTTGACCGGTGCCGTCGACGGCGCCGGCCCGCTTCCGCACGCAACGGCGCTCAAGCTCAGCACGACGACCGGTATGAGAACGGACGCTTTCATGACAGTCTCTTAACCTCCGTTACCGGCGGGTGCGGGCGTCGCCACCGGCGCCGGTCCGTTCGGACTCAAGCGATAGGCGACGATCGGCAACACGATGTGCAACTGCGGCGTCTCCCCGACCACCTTCTGCTGCGATTGGATCGTCACGTTACCGACGCCGATCAGCTTGGGAAAGCGGTTGAGGTCGCGCAAGAACTTTTGCAGCTGTGAATAGGTGCCCGACAATTCCATATTGATCGGCACCTGCGAGAACGACTGGTTGAGGTACACGATCGCGTTGGCGCGCGGCGAGTTCGTGCTCTTGCTCAGGACTTTCGCTGCGTTGGGCGCCACGCCGCCGGAAGGCACCGGAATGGGCGTGTAGCCGGGGATCGGAGTCGCGCCGGTTTGTTCCGCGACGTTGTTGGTTTCCGCGGTCTGCGCGTTCGATGCGTTGAGCGCCTTGCCGGCTTGTTTGAGCGGTTGCCCGATCACCGGGATGTTCTGCACGCCGGTCGCATTCGAGGGCGCGGGCGTCGCGGTCGGCGAGCCCGACGGCGTCGGCAGCGGCTGCGGTACCACCGCGGTCACGATGAGACCGTCACGCTTGGCCAGATCTTCGATCTGTTTGAGGTATGAGGGAATGTAGGCGCGCGCGTCTGCAGTCAGCTCGACCCCGGTCAAGCGCGATTGCACTTGCTTGATCAGGGAGAGATAGAGCGGCTTCTGATCGGCGACGCGTTTGAGATCGGCGTACTGTGACTGCAGGCTGTCGAGCTGTGCCCGCGATTGAGCCACCTGGTTGAGCTTGCCCTGGATCAACAGGAAGTACGCGGCGATCGCCACTACCACGAGCACCGCCGCCACGATGAGGATGCGGTTGAGTCTATTTGGTTGCTGGTTCATTGTCCGATCACCGCCGGGCTCAAGGTGCCGACGAGGGAGAACTGCACGTCGCCTCCCTCGGGATTCTGTTGTGTGACTTGCTGCGTCCCCGTCGTCAAGCTGGCATCCCCAAAAATGGGCGACCCATCTAGATTCAACATGAGGTCCGCAACCTCGCGGTAAGTTGAGGTGTCGCCGCTCAGCGTCACCGTGCCGCCGTCAGTTTGGTGCACCACCGCCATGGTGTTGTACCAGACTCCCGGCGGTGTGTTGTTGCCGACGTCGGTCAAAATCTCTGCGACTTGCAGCGGGCTCTGCTTGATCCGCTCCAGCAAGTCTGCTTTGGCGCGCAGGTCGGCGACTTGGTCGCGCAGGTCGTCGACTTCTTTGACCTGCTCCTGCACCACCGCCACGCGCTGAGTCCAATCCGCGATCTGCCCGTTCAGCTTGTTGATCTGCATGTTCTCGACGAGGTCGAATGCGATCAAGCCGACGAACTCGAGCGCCAGCAGCATGAGGCCGATGCTGAAGATGCGGTCAAAGGTGAACGCCGTTCGCCGTTGCGCGGATGGAAGAAGATTGATATCGATCACGCGAGTGCTCCTACTCTCCGCTGATAACCATTCATGCCGCTGCCCGACCCTCGCTTTGCAGATCGCGCCGTGCCAATCCGGCGGCCACGATCATGGAGGGGCCTGCATCGCGCAGGAACTCGGCCGGGAAGTCAGCCGGGTCATGCACCGACCGCTCCAGCGGGCTCGCGACGCTCACCGGCAATCCCAGCTCGTGGCTCAAGAACGCATCCAGGTTTTCCAGACGCGAAGAACCACCACCCAAGATGACCGACTCGATCGTCTCCCCGCGGAAGCGCGTGCGGAAGTAATCCAAAGACTTGTGTATTTCTGTCACCAGCTCGGTGAGCGGCGGCGTAATGACGTTGAAGATGCGGGTGACGGTGGGCGGCACCGGTCCCGTGTCTTGTTGCGAGAGGATGCGCGCTTTCTCGCGCTTCATCTTTTCGGCATCGTCCATCGACACGTTCAAGCCGTTGGCGATCGCCTTGGTGATGGCGTTGCCGCCGATCGGCACGTTGCGCGTGAAGGGCACGAAGCCGCCCTTTGTGATGTTGATGCTGGTCGAGGCCGCGCCTACGTTGATGATGGCGATGTTCTGTTCGAACTGCGCGTCGCCGGGAGCGATCATGGCACGCACCATGGAGAACGGCTCGACCTCGACGATCGCGGGCGTCAAGCCGGCGAACTGTAGTGCGCTCATCTGCGAGGTCACGAGATCTTTTTGCGCGGCGACGATCAGCACGTCCATGTTCTGCCCGTCATCCGTCTTGCCCAAGATCTTGGAATCGATTTGCGCTTCCTCGACCGAATACGGCAGGAAACGCTCGGCTTCATATTTCGTTGAATCGCGCAGCTCGCGCTCGTTCATGATCGGCATCGTCACTTGCCGGACGACGACGGTGGGGCCGGACACTGCGCTGATCGTGCGGCGTGCGGTGAACGATCCATCGGCGAAGAGCTGCCGCAGCGCTTCCCCGACGAGTTGCGGATCGCTGACGACGCCGTCTTTGATTCCGTTGGCCGGCGTGCTCACGCGATACACGTGCTCGAGCAGCGGGCCGCGTGCGGTGCCGGCATACTGCACGGCCTTCAGTTCGTGCGAACCGAAGTCGACGCCGACATACTTGTTGCCCGCTCGGGCGAAGAGTTTATTGAGGAATGACATGAACGCCTAGCCTCTCGTAACCATCCCGGCAAATACCTGAGGATGGGGCCTCAGAGAGATAACCTCAATCATTCTCATCGGCATCGCGGCGAGTCGAATTTAGAACATTTATTCGTATCCAAGGCACTGGACGGCAAGGATGTGCGTGCCATTCCAACCTCGTCGTCGGTGGGGCAGATGCCGCGCATCGGGACAAAACAACGGCGCGGGAAGAACCCGCGCCGCGGTTACCTTAGGCGAGGTTGGAAGCGAATCAGCGCAAGATGGCTTGCAGCTTGTCGTGATCGGTGATGACCACGTTGGCCGTGCGCATGTCGATGAGCTTCTCATCCCAGAAACGGTTGAGCATGCGGTTGACGGTCTCGCGCGTCGTACCGATCATGTTGGCCATTTCCTGATTGGTCAGACGCAACGTCAGCCGCGTGCCGCCGTCAACTTTCTCGCCGAAGTTCTTTTCCAAATTGAGCAACAAGGATGCCAAACGGGTGCGGATATCTTGGTACGAGGCGGCTTGGATCGCTTGATTGGTTGCGCGTAAGCGTGACGAGAGCGTCAGCACCAGGCGTAGGCTCATTTGCGCGCTGCGCGTCAGCAGATCGAGGAAATCCTTGCGCGCGAGGACGGCGACTTCGACGTCGCCCAAGGCCTTGATGGTGGCGGAGCGCGGCGACGCATCGAGCACGCCCATCTCGCCGAAAAAGTCGCCCTCTTTGAGAATCGAGAGAATGCTTTCTTTGCCCTCGTTGCTGAGGCGGGTGACGGCGACGTTGCCTTTGACGACGACGAACAGCGCATCACCGGGATCGCCTTCGTACACGAGGACCGCATGTTTTGAAAAGCGGCGAGGTTGCACGAGCGAGGCGACGGCTGTGAGATCTTCATCGCCGAATTCCGCGAAGAGCGGCACTTTTTTGAGAAGACTCACATCGAGCGGTTTATCAAACGTTCTCTGCACAATCGGCTCCAAAACGGTGAAGTGCGGATCGAGTATCGAACCGCCAGCACAAGCGAGCAGCTGCGCTTCCTCCCTAGTATCGGCAGTCACAGCCCGCGCGTTGAGCCGGCCTTATCCGCCGCCCAGATGGCGGTACACGAACGCTTGGTAGGCAGCATAGGGGCTGTCGATGAGCGCAGGGAGAAACGTCATGATGAGCGCGCCCAGCACGAGGAACGGTCCGAACGGCAGCACGTCGCGCTGGCGCCGCTTCCGCAAGAACAGGACCGGCAGCGCGATCAGCGTGCCGATGACGAACGCCGCCGCGAAAGCGGCGATGCCGTTCGCGAGACCGAGAAAAATGCCGAGGCACGCGGCCAGCTTGACATCGCCTAATCCCAGACCTGTGCCCCGCGTCACAATGTAGATCGCCCCGAAGACGAACGCTCCGAGCAGGGCCCCCTCGAGCGCACTCACGACCCGGTGCTGCAGCAGCGCCAAGACCAGCCCGGCGCAGGCGACCGGAATCGTCACCGCGTCGACGATCAAGAGGTGGTCGATGTCGATGAAGACGGTCGCGACAAGGTACGCGCCCAGCAGCGCGGCAGCCACTCCGGCAAGACTGACGCCGAACTCGAGCACGGCCAGCACGAAGACCGTCGCGCTCATGAGCTCCACGAGCGGATAGCGTGGTGAGATCTCGCAGTGACAGTAGCGGCAACGGCCGCGCAGCAGCGCCCACGAGACAAGCGGAACGTTGTCGAGCGCGGAAAGTGCGTGGCCGCACGCAGGGCAGCGCGATCCCGGAAAGACTATGGATTCGTCGCGCGGCACGCGATGGATGACCACGTTGAGAAACGATCCGATGGCCGCTCCCAAGAGCGCGGCCGTCAGTTCCGCTACCATCGGTTAGGAATCCGAAGCGCTATTTGCCGTGAATGCCGGAGTTTTGATCGTAGACGATCGAGGTGCAGTTGACGCAATTTCCCCCGCCGCCTTCGAGCAGTACCGACACCAAGGTGGTGCTATCGTGATTACCGGCATCCGCGATCTGATACGAGCCATACGTCCCCGAGGTCGTGTTGATCGAGTAGGTATTGCCCTTCTTCACCGGATCGGTGGGAACCGAAGCCAGGTACGGGGTGGTCATGCTTCCGAAGGCGATGTACAGTCCGCCGTTGTCCACCGAATATTCCTCTTCGGCCGTGGCGAGCAGCTTTTCGTTTTCTTCGCAGGCGGAGGTCACCGACTGGGCGCGCGCGTGCAAGAAGTTAGGAATCAAAATAGCGGCCAGCACCGAGATGATGGCGATCACAATCATCAGTTCGATCAGCGTGAAGGCGCGCGTCGCCCGCGCGGGCATATGGCCCGCAATTCCGTTGTGCATGAAGCTCCCTGCCTACTAGACTAATGCCCAATGAATATCGGTTTCGGACCGACTGGTACCCATCGTGACAAGCGGCACAACCACGGTGCGCGAAACGAAAAAGCCGGCCCGAAGACCGGCCTTCTTCGTTTTTTCGAACGCGCTGTTTACGGCTTGCCGTGGATGCCTGAGGCTTGCGCGTAAACGACAGAGACGAAGGTCGTGCCTGCGGCTCCGCTCGTGTCTGTAAGGCTGGTCGTCGTGGTCGAGTCGTGGCCGCCGGCGTCCGTGATCAAGTAAGATCCGTTGGAGCCGCCGCCCGGAATCGTGATGGTGTAGGCATTACCTTTCTTGACCGGGTCGGTGACGACGACGCTCAAGTAGGGGGTCGTGAGGGAGCCGAACGCGATGTACGAGCCGCCGTTGTCCACGGAGTACTCTTCCTCGGCTGTCGCGAGCTGCTTCTCATTGCCTTCGCAGGCCGCAGTCACTGACTCGGCGCGCGCGTGCAAGAAGTTAGGAATAAGGATCGCCGCCAAAATAGCGATAATCGCGATGACGATCATCAGCTCGATGAGCGTGAACCCTTTTTGAAGTTTCTTCATGAAGACTAAACCCTTTCGCTTTTTGTGAATTCACCAGAGTGAGCGGACGAGTCGCTGCCCATTCAGGACCGCCGGTCTTTCGCCGGCGACGCGCTCGGACGAGTCACCCG
>DATGHT010000240.1:0-2663 GCA_035307865.1 Candidatus Eremiobacteraceae bacterium
ACCATGCCGACGGAATCGCCCACCAGGATGGCGTCGACCCCGGCGCTTGCCACCATAGCTGCCGTGAGGGCGTCGTAGGCGGTGATCACCACGATCTTTTCGCTGCGGCGCTTTTTTTCCGCGAAGGTCAAGGTCGATGTAGGCATGCAGGTCGCCTCAATTCACGATGCGGGCAGCACGCGCAACAGCGTGCGGCCGACCAGGAACAACTCGCCGGGTTGCAGTGGGGTCGCGCCTGCGATCGCTTCGCCGCGCACGATGGTACCATTGCTGCTGTTCAGATCGCAAAGCACGAGTTCGTCGCCGCTGCGTTCGATGCGCGCGTGCTTGCGCGAAACCGCTGAGTCCACCGCGAGTGCGGCTTGGACGAGCGTTGCGTCGCGTCCGATTTCGATGGTCTTCGCAAACTGCCAGCGCTTGCCGTCGAGCGGACCGTTTGCTGCCTCGAGTACATGCATAGCCGCTTTCGAATTCGACGATTCAGCCGTTTTTCCCATAAAATCAATGCCGAAGGCATATCCGGCGCCGGTCTTGGGAACTGTCCCAAGTGTGACGCTGCGAAAGCCGCGGGAGCCTAATTTCAGCCTAAAACCCGGCCGAAAACTAAACCATAAGGGGCCGTCAGGCTTCTTCCTCCGCGTTTTGGCGATATGCGAGCATCGCCGGAGCAATGATTAGTGGACCAATCTAGGGTGAACGACTTGCAAACCTCTGATTTGTTGGATATCGATCCCGATGCGCTGCGCGAAGCCGAAAAGATATTCGCGCAAGGCATTCTCGACACGATGGCTGGAAAGCAAGTCGCGAAGGCGGTCTATGAGGATACGCGCGTCGTCATCATCATGAGTGATGGCAGCGAGTACTACTTCTACGGTTTCATGGGGGAATCGAAGCGCCGCTGAACGCGGCTGGCCCGATCAAGGAAAGAAGAAAGGCGCGATCGCGATCGCGCCTTTTCCATTGCTTCCCGCGGCTTTAGGCTTGGTGCGCGGTTTGGGTCTCGACGAATTCGGCGATCGTCTCGCGGTCTTCACGGTCGATCGATGTGAACGCAACGCCGTGGTGATACTTGTCCTCGGGGGCTGAGTAGAAGCTAAGGACAACCCGGCCGCGCGCCCGGATGTCGCGGGGATTGCCGGGCACCTTGAACCCGACCCGTACGGTAGACCTCGCGGGCGCGTGCGAACGCGAGACAAGCCGCATCCCGCCCTCACCCAAATCGACGATTTCGCCCTCGTGAGACACGCTCGTGGCGCTATCGTTTTCAATTTTGAACTGCGCCGCAAGCGAAACTGCAGCACGTGAAAACTGGCGACGTCGCAGATTTTCCGCCATACCGGCTACTATTCTCTCGCCGTCCCGCTGCGCCTGCCCAGGGCGGCAACACGGCTGGCCGCATTCATGCAGGCCAGTACGCCATGCGCCACGTCCAAGCCACCCTGCAGATAGACCTGATACGGCTCCCGCAGGGGTGCGTCACAGGACAATTCCATGGTGGATCCTCCGATAAACCCTCCCACCGCCATGAGGACGCGATCGGCGTAACCGGGGACGTCGCCGGGTTCGGGGCGGGCATGAGGATTCACCGGCATCATTGCTTGCAGTCCTTCGCTGAACGCGGTGAGTCGTGCAGGCGAACCGAGCGCGATCGCCTGGATGATATCCGCGCGCGGTGCGCCCGGCACTGGGTCCACCGCATAGCCGAGCTGCTCGAACAGCGCGGCCGCGAAATCTAAGATCTTGAGGCTCTCGGCGACCGCGCGCGGCGCTCGATGCAAACCGGCGAGCAGCCAGCGCATCGCTTCATAGGTTGGGCCGACCTTGCGCCCCAATCCCGGCGCAAACACCGCGTCGGCAATCCGATCGACAAGCGCGGCGCGGCCGGCGACGTACGCCCCGCCCGGCGCCAATCCGCCGCCGGGGTTTTTGATCAGCGAGCCCACGACGACGTCGGCTCCGACTTCGCACGGCTCTCGCAGCTCGACCAATTCACCGTAGCAGTTGTCGACCATCACGAGCGTGCCGGGAGAACTCTGCCTGACCTGCGCGATCAGCGCTTCGATGTGCGCGATGGAAAGCGCCGGACGCGACGCGTAGCCGCGCGATCGCTGGATGAAAGCGACGTCCGGTTGGTCGCGCACCACCGCCGCGACGCTGTAGGCATCGGGCATGTCGCCCGAGTCCCATGCTGCTTCCCGATAGCGCGCAAGTCCGCCGCGAGCATCGCGCTCCAGCGGCGCAACCAGCGCCATGCGCAACGTGTCGTACGGTGCGCCGCTGAGCGACACAAGACGCCCAGCGGGTCCGAGCATGGCGTGAGCTGCGGCGACGATCGCGTGCGTGCCGCTTGCGAACTGCAGACGTGCGAACGCAGCTTCGGCCCCAAAAATTTGCGCCAGCAGTTTTTCGTAGGCGTCACGACCGGCGTCGTGATACCCGTAACCGGTGGTGCCGGCGAGGTGCGCATCGGTCAGCCGAGCAGCGGCGAAACAGCGCACGATTTTGGCGCTGATGCGCAGGGAGTCCGCGTCGCGCTGCTCCCAAACGCCGCGCACGCTGTCGAGCGCGGCTTCAGCGGCGGTTAGCACCTCGCTGGCAAACCCAAAGGGTGCCGCCGCCTCACGCAGCGAGTCGCGCATCCTTTTACCCATCGCGATGCTGGG
>DATGHT010000241.1:0-2281 GCA_035307865.1 Candidatus Eremiobacteraceae bacterium
GACCCCGCGTTCGCGAGCTAGGGAGAGAGCATCGTAGGTCGACATGATGCCGAGTTGGGCGCCGTCGTCCGCGATCACGCGGACTTGCGGCACGCGAATTTGTTCGTTGACGCGAAGCTGCCGGCTAATGAGAGCGCGCTCCGCTGCGGTTCGATGTTTGAGGGATAGTGATTGCCTCCGATCTGGCTGCGGGTTCAAATAAAAAAGCCCGCATGCGCAGGCTACCATGAAAGGGACGAATCGGGATTCGCTGCCTTCGTCTTTCGAACCCAACCAGCTGCGTCAGAGCGCCGTTAGGTGCGAAGGGTAGTCGTTGCCAACGAATTATAGCAAGCCAAGAAGTCCCGGTCAAGTTGGAGGACCCAACTCTAGGCGGGCTTTGCCGCAGCTTCATCGGGACGCCCAAACTGCTCCCCAACGGGTGTTAGCCCAAAGGCCGCACTTCTCGGCGGCGCGAAAAAGTCTGATGTGGTTAAGGAAGACTACAAGACCTCGCACCCTTGGCAGAAAAAGCGCTCCGACGAGCGCGCGATCGGCCTTATCATGGTCAATACCGGACCGGGCAAAGGCAAGACCACGGCTGCCCTAGGGCTTGCGCTGCGCGCGATCGGCCACCATCATCGGGTGAAGATCATCCAATTCATGAAGGGCGACCCGTTCTTCGGCGAGATGCTCATTCGCGAACGCCTGCCGGAGCTTGACATCGAGCAGTATGGACTCGATCGTTTTGTGGACCCCAAAAACCCCGAGCCCGAGCAGATTCAACGCGCCCAGGCGGGCTTGGAGGCGGCTCGCACGGCGATCGCATCCGGCGAATTCAACGTCGTCATCCTCGACGAGGTCAATGTCGCGATGTCGTTCGGCCTCGTCTCCACCGACGCGGTGGTGGAGATGTTGCGCGCCAAGCCCAAGCACGTCGAAGTGATCTTGACCGGTCGCGACGTGCCGCAGGCGATCGTCGACATCGCCGACTACGTCAACCAGATCACCGATCTCAAGCATCCTTATCAGAAGAATATTCCGGCGCGCGTCGGAATCGAATTCTAAGGATCGCGAGCTAAATGAAGAGAGCAACCCCGAACGTGAAAAAATCGAAATCCCTGCACGCGGTTCCCAACGGGCAGCCGGCGGCAAAAAAGAGCGGCGAGGCGGTCTGGCAAGCGCAATTCGACCACGCGCAAAAGCTGCCCGGTGCGAACGACCGGACGATTTCCGATCATCCGCTGAAGCCGCTCTACGGGCCTGACGATCTCGCGGGGATCGACTTCGAGCACGACCTGTCGTACCCGGGCCAATACCCCTTTACGCGCGGCATCCATCCGACGATGTACCGCGGCAGGCTTTGGACCATGCGCCAATTCGCAGGTTTCGGCACAGCCAAACAAACCAACGAGCGCTATCACTTCCTGCTGGCGCAGGGTCAGACCGGTCTTTCGGTTGCTTTCGACATGCCCGCTCTCATGGGCTACGACTCGGATCATCCGAGAGCGCTCGGGGAAGTCGGCAAATGCGGTGTCGCCATCGCGACGTTGCAAGACATGCAAGATCTGTTCGCCGGAATCGATCTCGGCCGCATCACCACCTCGATGACGATCAATTGCACCGCCCCGGTTGCGCTCGCGATGTATATCGCGACCGCCGAAGCGCAAGGCGTCTCGCAGGAGAAACTCGGCGGCACGCTTCAGGCCGACATGCTCAAAGAGTATATCGCGCAAAAGGAATGGATCTACCCGCCCGAGCCCTCGATGCGCATCATCACCGACATGATGGCTTACTGTTCCAAACACGTGCCCAAGTGGAATACCATCTCCATCTCCGGCTACCACATTCGCGAAGCCGGCTCGACTGCGGTGCAAGAGCTTGCCTTCACGCTGGCTGACGGGTTTGCGTATGTGGAGGCGGGCATCGCCGCCGGCTTGGACGTGGACGACTTTGCGCCGCGATTGTCGTTTTTTTTCAACGCGCACTCCGACTTCTTCGAGGAAATAGCGAAGTACCGCGCGGCGCGCCGCATTTGGGCGCGTCACATGCGCGACCGCTATGGCGCGAAAAATCCGCGCTCCTGGGCATTGCGTTTCCACACGCAAACCGCAGGCTGTTCGGCCACCGCGCAACAAGCCGAGAACAACATCATGCGCGTCGCCTTTCAGGCGCTGGGTGCGGTTTTGGGCGGTACGCAATCGCTGCACACCAATTCGCTGGACGAAGTCCTGGCTTTGCCGACGGAAAAGAACGTCCAACTCGCGTTGCGCACGCAGCAAGTGATCGCCTATGAAACCGG
>DATGHT010000242.1:0-6025 GCA_035307865.1 Candidatus Eremiobacteraceae bacterium
CACGCGCGCGGGGCGCTCGTGTGCGCCGCCGCCCTGGGTAGCGTGCCCGTTTTCAACTATGCAGCGACGGCCGTCAAAAGGGCGCTCGTCGGCAACGGCGCCGCGAGCAAAGAACAAGTCGGTGCGATGGTCATGCAGACGCTGCGCTTGCGCCGCCCGCCTTCGCCGGTCGACGTGACCGACGCCCTGGCGCTCGCCATCGCCCACGGCCGGCGCACGGCCAGCCCCGGCTCCGCGCAGTCGCAGGAACAGCACCTCAGCTGATGTTTTCGCGCATCGAGGGTTTGCTGCGTGAGAAAACTCCTACCTCGGCATTAGTGGAAGCGGGAGGGCTGTGCTACGATATCATGCTGCCGCGCTGCGTGGCCGACAAACTCTCGGGCCTGAATGCCGGCGACCCGATCAAACTCGAAATCTTTTCCTATTTGCAGATCGACGGCAACCGCGGCTCTTCGATGTACGTCGGCTTCACGAACGCCATCGAGCGGGAATTCTTCGAAGCACTGCTGACCGTGGCAAGCATCGGACCCAAAACGGCGGCGCGCGCTTTCTCGCAGCCGATGGCGCAGATCGCGCGCTACATCGACGCGGGTGACCTCGCGAGCTTGCGGCGCTTACCGGGTATCGGCGAGCAGAAAGCTAAAGACATCATCGCCAAGCTGCAGGGCAAGGTCGCTCGCTTCGGCCTGATTCAGGGCGAGAAAGAGGCCAAGAAACCGGAGGCGACGCCCGACTTCGTGGCAGAAGCTGTTGAGGTGCTCTTGCAGTTGCAGTACCGCCGCGCTGAAGCCGACCGCATGGCGCGCGAAGCGCTCGCGAACAACGGCAAGATCACGACGGCCGAAGATCTGTTGACGGAGATCTATCGCCGCCAGCAGCCGGCGGCGCGCGCCGCGCGCAGCGAGGGGAGCAAAGACTAGATGCCACGCAAGCCGACCGTGAAACCAGGCGACACGGCTGACGACCAAGCAGCTGCCACCGCAACGGCGGCTGCGCGCCACCCCATCGTCGGCGCCAGCGAGAGCATCGAAGACGAGATCATCACGGTCACGCTGCGGCCTGCCCGCTTCGACCGGTATGTCGGCCAGCGTGACGTCGTCGAAAACCTCAAGATCTCCATCGAGGCTGCGAAGCGCCGCGGCGAACCGCTCGACCACATCCTGTTGCACGGCCCCCCGGGCCTTGGCAAGACGACGCTCGCGAACATCATCTCGCGCGAGATGGAAGCGACGTTCCGGCAAGTCTCCGGACCGACGCTGGAACGGCCCGGAGACCTCGTCGGCATTCTGACGAACCTCGATCGCGGCGACGTGCTCTTCATCGACGAAGTGCACCGGCTCAGCCGGGTCATCGAAGAATTTCTTTATCCGGCGATGGAAGACTACGCGATCGACTTCATGGTGGACAAAGGCGCCTACGCCAAGACCATCAAGATCAACCTCAAACATTTCACGCTGATCGGTGCCACCACCCGGCCGGGCATGCTCACGGCACCGCTGCGCGAGCGGTTCGGGATCGTGCACCGGCTCGATTACTACAGCGTTGACGATTTGTGCGCCATCGTCAAGCATTCTGCATCGCTGTTGGGCGTGAGCATCAAAGACGATGGTGCCCGTGAGATCGCCAGCCGCGCGCGGGGCACGCCCCGCATCGCCAACCGGCTGCTGCGCCGCGTCCGTGACTTCGCCGAGGTGAAGTCGGCCGGCGCGATCGATCAAAAGGTGGCGCAGGCCGCACTGGAACTCGAACGCATCGACCTGCTCGGACTCGATCCGCTCGACCGCGCATTCTTGCGCGTGCTCATCGAGCAGTATGGTGGAGGTCCGGTGGGCATCGCTGCGCTCGCCGCGAGCCTCAACGAGGACGAAGGCACCCTCGTGGACGTCGTCGAGCCCTACCTCATTCAGATCGGTTTCGTGCAGCGCACTGCCGGCGGCCGGCGCGCGACCGCCAAAGCAAAACTGCACCTCGGCGCCTCTCCGTCGCACGAGCAACCCCGCCTGTTGTGAGCCGTGCCGCGAGGAGCCCAGGATCGCCGCGTGTTTGCGTGCTCGCCGTGCTTGCGGCGTTTTTCATGTCGTGCGGCGTAGCGCAAGCCCAAACTGCCGTGCGCATCTCGCTCTTGCGCCATCAGCTGCAAGTGGTGGTGGCCTCCGCGGGCGGCCTGGTGGTCCGCCCATACGTGCCGGGAGCGGCTCCGATCTTATCGCCCGAAGTGACGACTGTGGTCGACGTGCGCCCCCAGCCGGACGGGCTGCTCATCGCCGGCAGCATCCAAAGCCACGACCGCTTGCTCATCACGCCGCTCACCGATCTCGCCCTGACGGTTGACGGGCAACCCTACCGCGGCAGCATTGTCGTCGACCGAGACAGCGATGCTTCGCTGAGCGTCGTGAACGGCGTCGAGCTCGAGCAATATCTGTACAGCGTCGTCGGCAGCGAGGTGTCGGCGAGCACGCCGCCGGCGGCCTTGCAGGCGCAAGCGATCGTCGCGCGCACCTATGCGGTCGGCCACCTAGGGGCACACGACGATCTCGGCTTCGACCTGCACGCGGGCGATCGCGATCAAGCATACAACGGCATGCAAGCAGAGTCGCAGCCGGTCGTCGACGCGGTCGATGCGACGCGCAACGTGGTCATGATCTATCGCAATCACCTCGCCCAAGCCTATTACAGCGCTTGCGACGGCGGCTATACGTCGGACGGCCGGGCGCTCGGCGACCCCCAACCATACTTGCAAGCGGTTCGCGATCCGTATTGTCCGCTCTCGCCCTACATGCACTGGAACGCGACGATCCCGCTCGCGCAGTTCGTGGCTACGTTGAACGCGCGCGGCTTGCTCGCGCCGCCGCTGCTGACGCGCGAGATGCGCGATATTCGAGCGGGAGCCGTGGACGCATCCGGGCGTCTGGAAACCGTCATCTTGGTCACCACGCGCGGCACGTACTCGCTTGAGGGGACGCAGTTCAGAGCGCTTGTGGGCAACTCAGTCATGAAGAGCACGAAGATAGCGACGCTCGCGCTCGACGGCGCGCTGATCCGGGCCAGCGGCGCGGGCTACGGACACGGCGTGGGGATGTGCCAGCTCGGCGCGCGCGGTATGGCGGACGCCGGGTTGGGAGTTTACGCGATCATCAACTTCTACTATCCCGGAGTGCTGCTCACGCAGCTCGCTTCCGAACGCCCGACCGAACTGCTGTCTCAAGCACGTCCTTAGTTCGCGCTGCCTGCGAGATCGGTGTCGACCCCACGCGGAATCAAGTAGTCACCAACACGTACAGAGCGAAGCTCACCTTGGGAACGGCGAGCGCCACGAGCATGGCGAGCGGATAGATCGCCCAGCCGACGCGATACGCAAAGACCGTCTGTCGTATCGTCGTCGCGCTGACGTCGTCTTATTCACGACGTCAAGCGTCTCACGATATAGGGTTCGTCACTGGGATGCGGTAAAGGCTCGGGCTTGACGTTATCTCCCTTTTCCCTGGAAACCTACGACTACGTACTGCCGCCCGATCTCGTCGCGCAGACACCCGCGGCATTGCGCGAAGCGGCGCGCCTCATGGTCGTGGGATCGCAGTGCGAACACCGGCTGTTTTCCGAGCTGCCCGCGCTCTTGCGACCCGGCGATCTGGTGGTCGCAAATGACACGCGCGTCATCGCCGCCCGTTTTTTTCCGAAACGACACGGCGGCGGATCCGCTCAGGTTCTGCTTGTGCATCCCGCGGAAGAGCCTGGGGTGTGGGTCGCGATGGCACGTCCGGGCAAACGCGTGCGCGCGGGCGACCAGCTGGTGCTTGGTCCCGGCGAGGGCATCGAGATCGTGGACTGGGCTCCAGGCGGAAACCGGCTCGTACGGTTCTACGGCATCGACGCGACCACGGCGATGGAACGCTATGGGCAGCTGCCGCTGCCCCCCTACATCCGCACGCCACCCGCGGATGCAGCGCAGCGATACCAGACGGTGTACGCGGCCGAGGATGGCTCCGTCGCGGCCCCTACCGCCGGACTGCATTTCACGAAGGCGCTTATCCAGCAGATCCGCGATGCCGGCGTTGGCTGGGCGACGCTGACGCTGCGTGTTGGTCCGGGAACCTTTCGTCCGGTAAAAACGGCTGACATCCGCGAGCATCATATGCACCCCGAGTGGTACCACATCTCAGCGGAAGCGGCGAGACAAATCGCCGTCGCTCGCGAACGCGGCGCCAGGGTGATCGCCGTCGGCACGACCAGCCTGCGGGCGCTGGAAGACGCGGCCGCTCAATCCGCGAGCGGCGTGGTCGCAGAAGGCGCGCGCTGGACGTCGTTGTTCGTCTATCCAGGCTACGAGTTCCGGGTGGTAGACGCACTGATCACCAACTTTCACTTGCCCAAATCAACGCTGCTGATGTTGGTGTGCGCGTTTGCCGGCACGCAGCGCGTGCTCGACGCCTATGCCGAGGCCGTCCGGCGCCGCTATCGTTTTTATTCCTTCGGCGACGCGATGTTTCTCGCGCGAGGACTCGGCACAACGATCGCACAATCGTTTCCGGGCGGTTGAGGGAGGATTCGTCATGCGTGTAGCAGCGCTCGTCCTTGGCATTGTGGTTGCCGCTGTCATCGTTATCCTCGGTATCGCGTTGCTCGTCGGCACCGCCAAGCTGCGCAGCAAGTACGAGATTTCGCAGCAAACGTTGGCGCTCGCCATTCCCAGCGATGCGGCCAGCGTCGAACGGGGCCGGCATTTCGTAACGGCGATCGCGGGCTGCATCGATTGCCATGGCGCAGATTTGGGCGGCAGCGCTTTCTTGGACGTGCCGCCGTTCCGGATCGTCGCGCCGAATCTGACTCGTGGGCAGGGCGGCGTCGGCACAACCTTCAGCGACGCAGACTTCGTGCGCGCGATTCGCCACGGCGTCGCACCCGACGGCCACGCTTTGCTCGTGATGCCGGCGGACGACTACACGTACCTGAGCGATCAGGACTTGGCGGATATCATCGCGTACGTGCGCAGCCTGCCGGCGGTCGACCGGCAGTTGCCGCCGAGCGACGTCAGGCCACTCGGTAGGCTGCTCCTCGCGGCGAACCTCTTGCCGTTGCCGCCGGCCGCGACAATCGATCACAACAGCCGCCAACCTGCGCAGATGCCGTTTCAAGTCAGCAGCGGCTACGGCCGTTATCTTGCTCAAGTGGGAGGCTGCACCGGCTGTCACGGCGCCGGTCTCTCCGGCGGTAAGATACCGGGCTTGCCGCCCGACGCTCCGCCTGCGCAGAACATCACCCCGGCCGCGATAGGCGGGTGGACTGAAAAGGATTTCGTCCGCGCGCTACGGGTCGGGAAGCGTCCGGACGGCTCGACGATCGCCCCATTGATGCCGTGGCGGTACTTCACGCGAATGACCGATGGTGAGATCGCCGCGCTGTGGCTCTACATTCACTCGGTACCGGCACGGCCGACCGGAACGCGCTAGACCCGGACGAACGGTCCCTCGCCCTGGGGATGACCGACCGTGCCGTGCTGGTTGAAGAAGCCTGCCGGGTGATAAGATCTCTCCGGCGGCAGTTCAGGAAAGCGCACTCGATGCAAGGCATCGCGGCTCACAAAAAATGCGTTGACTCCGCGCGTATCGGTACCGACGAGTGCGTAGCCGAGCTGCCGCCCCAACGCCGTCAGCGAGGTAAGGCTCGCGCCGTAGTAGGTCGTGCCATCCCAACGATGTCGCGGATTGTACTCCATCACCCACTTTTCAGGCGGCGGGTGGGCTGCGTTGTATTCGATCACGACTACACTCGGGCGGTAGGCCCCGAGCGCTCGCCAAATCCAATAGTCGTTGCCGTCCACGTCGATGGAGAGCAAATCGAACGTCACCGGAACTTGGTGGCGCGCAAACAGCGCCGTCACGTTCTCCGCGGCGACGACTTCGTTGGCCGCCGTGACGTTAGGGAGTGCGCGATACTCCGCGCGCAGGCGTTCGAACGAATTACGGTCCGCCTCCATCATCAAGCCCGACCATCCGCGATCCTTGACGAGATGCGCCAGGTTGCACTC
>DATGHT010000243.1:0-2871 GCA_035307865.1 Candidatus Eremiobacteraceae bacterium
GCCGGAGTCGTTGATGCCGATGATGGGGGATCCCGTCTTCACAGCAAGATCCATGACCTTGCAGATTTTTTCGGCGAACACCTCACCGAGCGAACCGCCTAACACCGTGAAGTCCTGAGAGAAGATGAAGACCTGCCGGCCCTCGACCGTGCCGTAGCCCGTGATGACGCCGTCGCCCATGAACTTTTTGTCCGCCAGTCCGAACGCATCGGAACGGTGGACTGCGAAGGCGTCGAGCTCGACGAAACTGTGGGGGTCGAGCAGTTTGAGCACGCGCTCACGCGCCGTCAATTTGCCCCGCTCGCGCTGGCGCGCGATCGCGCTCTCGCCCCCGGGGGCTTGCGCCTGTTGCTGCTTCTGCTTGAGCAGGTCGAGTTCGCCTTGATGCTTCATGAGATGCGTCGTTTCAGAAAACGGGATACCGGACCTTTGTAAACCGTGACGGGTGGCGCGGCGGCATGCGCCTAAAAACCGTCCATGCCAAAAGTGCTCTTGCTCCAATTCGCTACCGACCCGGAGCGCGCGGCGCGCCAAGCGATCTTGCAGAACCTCGGAGTCACGCTGGCGGTCGCCGAACCGCGCTGGCCGACGTTTTTCGATGAGGTCGCAGCCGAACGGCCCGACGTCATCGTCATCGCCGGCAGTCTTTTCCCCACGCATGCCATTGAGGCTGCCCGCTACTTGGGTGACGGCTTCAACACCCGCAACATTCCGGTCATCGTAGTCGACGTCGCGGACAAAAACCTCGAGCGTGCGCGCAGCTCCGCGCCACGCGCCCGGATCGTCGACGGAGTTCAGCTAGCCGACGCGGTCCGCGCGGCGTTGACGAAGCCTATCGCAACCTAGCCGGCCGCGCTGCCGCGTCGCGGTGATCCGATCGGAGCGGGCTAGTGCGCCGCAACCGGCGAGAGCGCTGCGATGGCCGCGTGCAGCTGCGGGTCGCGGCCGCGCGCGATGTCGGCAGCGGTGCGCGGCACGATGACATCCGGGGTCACGCCTTTGCCTTCGAGCAACGTTCCTTGCTCGTCGCGCATGTCGAGCGTCGCCACGCGCAGCACGCCGCCGTCGGGCAAACGCTCTTGGACTTCCACCCCGAGCACCTTGCGCGCGGTCGGCAAGCCGACGATCACAGCCCGTTTTTGGAGCTGCAAGGCTGAAGCCAGCGCCTCCGCCCCGCTCTCACTGTTGCCGTCCACCAGCACCGCAAGCCGGCCGTTGTAGTGCACGCCCGCGACGTCAGACGCGGTAAAGATCCGCCGCCCCAGCCAATGATATCTGCCCGCGCCCGTCACGACGAGCGTGCCGCGCGGCAAGAAGATGCCCGCCGTGGCATCGACGGCATCGATGAGGCCTCCCGGATTGCCACGCAGATCCAAGATCATTGCCGGGTGCGCGCCGATGTCGGAGACGGCCCATCCCAGCGCTTCCTGGATGTCGTTCGGGAAAGAACTCATCTTTAGATAACCGACGCCGGGCGCAGCGACCCCCCAATCCAAATCGGGACTTTGCAGCGTATCGAAAGGCCGGTTGCCGGCAAGGCGCACGCGCCGCCGCCAGCTTCGCCCGCTGACGGGATCGCGGATCGCATAGGAGCGGACCAGGTCGCGGTCGCCGGACGCGGTGCGCTCCGCGACGATGAATCCGGGGCGCAGCCCGGCGACGGCTGCCGGCGAATGCGGCGCGACCCGCACCACGACGCGCTCATCGCCGATGCGCACGAATGCCGCTCCGAGACCGGCGGCCAAATCGTCGTCAGCGCCGGCTCGGGCGACGTCAGCCGGGGAAAACACTGCGGTGTGGCTGTCGCCGAGTGTGGCCACCATCTCTTGCAGCAAGCGATACCGCTCCGCCACGGTCGGCGCCGCCAGCACGCGCGGCCGGTAGCGCGCGGTGAGCGCATGCCAATCCACGCCATGGAACGAGCGGTCGTAGTAGCGCAGCGAGACCGTGGACGCGACGTCATCGAACACCCGCGCTGCCATAGGCTCGCGCGCCAGGTGATAGCGAATCGCAAACACGGACCCGGCGACCGCCAAAATGCAGAGCGCGATCAGAATGTTCCGGCGCAAGATCTTGCGCCTGCGGATCGGCCAGTAGGGTACGGCGGCGCGTTCGAAGTCCATCATGACACGGGGCTGCCTGCGCGGGCGGGAAGGCCGTAGAGCCATTGCTCCAAGGACGTGTGGGTTGCGCCGCCCTCGGCTGCGAGTTCGCGCCGCAGCTCTGCCAGCGTGGCGCACGATTCGGCGACCGCATCGTGTTTGTGAATGCTCTCGTAATTGACTTGCCGCGCCCAGACGAACGTGTCGCCGGAGAAGCCGGCGAAGGCATCGTGCGCGTAGCGCAGCATCTCGCGCACGACGTCCTCCACAAAACGGGGCGCGAGGTGCGCCTTGTTGACGATGAAGAACTCATCGGGCCGCTTGAGCAAGTCATACGTCTCGGACGACATCGACTGTTCGACGATCTCGACCAGCGTCGCGAGATCCACGTCACGATCCGCCCCGACGAGCAGCGTGCCGCGGCTACGCTGGTTGTGCGTCGCGATCGGAATGGTTGCGAGGATCGTCTTGATCTGCTCCTCGCTGAAGCCTTCGGCCAACAGCCGCTCGCGCGAGTAGTCGGCGACCATGCCCTGCGCGCACGGGCACGCAGTCATACCTTCCGCCTCCACCCCGATCAATCGGCGGGCCGCATGCTCGGACACCACGGCCCGGGCGAGCAGCGTGTAAAACTCCTGGGTGCGCAGCGCGCTGGCCGGCGTCGTTCGCTCCAAGGCGAACGGGGCGCGCAACTGGACTTCGGCGCGTTCCGCGTGCTGGCTCGCAACGACGCGGTTCGCCAGGGACAGCGCAAGGCCGCCGACGTCGG
>DATGHT010000244.1:0-2763 GCA_035307865.1 Candidatus Eremiobacteraceae bacterium
GAAAAACCCTCGACATCCTGATCCAAGCCAATGTCGCCGCCGACGATCGGCAGGGGGTTGCGCCGCAGCGCATACCAGAGCTTGCGGAGCAGATCCAACGGTTCAAGAACCTCAGGCTGTGCGGGATCATGGCCATCGGCCCGCGCGACTCCGGGCAGGCCGGCGAGGCATTCGGTCGAGCGGCCGCGGTCTACGAAACGCTGCAACAAAGCAACCCGGATATCCGTATGCTTTCTATAGGCATGAGCGGTGATTTGGAAGTCGCCGTGCGCGCCGGATCGACCATGCTTCGCCTGGGGACCGCGCTGTTTGGCCAGCGCGCACAGGTGCAGCCAGGTCACCTGCCGGATCGCGCGTCAGTCGGGGAAGGATAATCAGCATGGGCATGTGGTCGAAGATAACGAGCTTCTTGCGCGTGGAGGATGACGACGAGTTCGAAGACCTCGCGCCGGAGGAAGCACCGCGTCGCAATGTCGTCATGTTCCCGGACAAGGCAGGCCGCTGCCGCGGCGTGTCGATCTTTCATCCGCGCCGCTTCGATCAAGTCACGGAGATCGCGGACAATTTGCGGGCTGGGCGGCACATCGTCGTCAATCTCGTCGGTGCCGACCGCGCGTTGTCGCAACGCATGGTGGATTTTCTCAGCGGCGTCGTGTATACGGTCGACGGCAAGATGCAGCGCTTGGGCGAGGGCATCTACCTGTTCGTGCCGGCCAACGTTCCCGTCACCGCGCTCGACAGCGACGTGGCTGCCGCCGCAGCCGGCTACGAAGGTTACTAGAAGCGGAGGCCCGCGTTGAAGATCACCCCGGTCGATATCCAGCACAAAGAGTTCAAGAAGGCGATTCAAGGCTACGCGCGCGAGGACGTCGATCAATTCCTCGACGAGGTCATCGAAACGCTCGAAGCCGGCATCGAAGAGCGCTCACGGCTAGAGGCGCACATCGCCGAGCTCCAAGAGAAGGTTTCGCATTTCAAAGCGATGGAGGACAGCTTGCGCAGCACGCTCGTGCTGGCGCAACGCACGGCTGACGAGTTGAAAGCATCAGCCCACAAAGAAGTCGATCTCATCAAACAACATGCCAAGATGGACGTCGACAACGAGCTGCAGAACGTCAAGCAGCGCATCGTCGAAGCCAAGGCCGACTTGCAGCGCGTGCTCGACAAAGCGGCCGCTGCACGGCACGACCTGCGCAATTTTTTAAGCCGCCAGCTCGAACTGATCGACGAGGCACAGCCCGGCATCAAAAATGCCGCGATGAACTAGCGCACCCGGTACATCCCATACTCGACGACGAGGCTTTGCCCGGCAGCGAGCGCGACCGTTTGCCGCAGTTTCACGATGCCGCGCAGCACGAACGCGCGCAGGAATAAGCCCGCCCGCAAGAAGGCCAACGCTTGCGCGCTGACGATGATGACGTCGCCGTTGAGCGTGCCTGCCACGACCGAGCCTAGGGGTGTCTGAACGAGCACCGCCACCGCGGGAGCGTTGTGAGGCCGTTCCAGCGGCCCCACGTCGCCTGGGCTGGCCGAGGCTCCGATCGTCACGCGTCGGGCCGTTGCCCCAGGCGGCTTCGCAAAGCATTGATCGCTCTGCCGTGGATCTGCGAAACGCGTTGCTTGCTGATGCCGAGCCGGCCACCGATCGCGCGGAAGGTCGTTTCGCCGCCGTAGAAGGCCGCGAGGATCATCTGTTCACGCGGCGGCAGGGTTTGCACGGCACGCGCGACGGCGCGGCGGACCGATTGCACGATCACGTGGTGGACCGGATCGATGCTGTCCGACGGCAGTCGATCGCCCAAGCTTGCGGATTGTTCGTGGGGCTGCAACGGCGCGTCCAATGAAACGGGGACGGCGCGGCGTAATGCCAGCAACACCGCCTCGAGTTTGCGCACGTTCAGTCCGGCATCCGCCGCGGCGGCTGAGTCGCTAGGCGCCGCCCCCTCGTCTTGCGCGAGGCGCCAGCGCGCGGCATCCAGCGAGCGCGCATCGCGCCGCACGCGCTCCGGAATAACGTCCATACGGCGCAGGCCATTGAGCATGGCGCCGCGCACGATCCGCGAGGCCCACGCCTCGAACGAAATACCGTGCGCAGGATCAAAGCGGTCCACGGCGCGCAGCAATCCGACGCAGCCATCGCCGATGAGGTCGTCTGCGACGAAGTGCGCGGGCAGACGTCGCAATACCCCCGCTGCCAGGCGGCGCACCAAGGGCAACGCTGCTTCGCACAACCGCTCGCGATCGGCTGCGCTGCGAGTGGAGGCGAACTGTTGGGCAGCTTGCTCTAAAGTGCCGTCGGCACAGGCGATCACGAGCGCGCGTCCGTGAGCTTGCGCGCCAGCTCCGCGCTCAGACCCACGCCGCCAGCCGCCTCGATCGCGCCGGCAAACGCTTCGCGAAAAAGTCCATCGACGACCGCTTGCGCGTTGTCCGATGCTCCGGCCGAGAAGGCGTCTTCATCCGGCCGAGCGATGGAGGCGGATTGGGGTGCCGGCCATAGCGCGCGCAAGAAGAGCGCTTCAAATTGGCGGCACACGTCGACGAGCGCCGGTGACGCCACGTCAATTGCGCTCCAGATTGTTGGCCAAGCGCAGCATCTCGTCGGCGGCTTGGACCGCCTTGGCGTTGGCTTCGTATGCGCGCTGTGCGGTGAGCACCGCCATCATCGCAGCAATGACGCTGATATTGCCGCGCTCGAGGGAGCGCTGTTTGATGTGGCCCAGCGCCGCCTCGGATGCACCGACACGCGCCGGGCCGGATTGC
>DATGHT010000245.1:0-3034 GCA_035307865.1 Candidatus Eremiobacteraceae bacterium
ACGCCGTTCGGCATAGGGTTGACCCAAAGCGGCTGGTACGGCACGCCGGGTTCGCGCAGCTTGAGCGCATAGATGGCGAGTTCGTTGAGCTCGTTTTGGCGGCTGGCCGCTTCCGCATTCGTCAGGATCGCAGCGGGCAAGCGCGAGACGAGATCGAACAGACCGCTCAAACAATACTGCAGAAAATGCGAACCGGTGCGAGGGAACGCAAAAAAATCGACTTGCTTGACGGTCGTGCCGAAATTATACTGGCGGTCGGCGGAAAAACTGATACTCACTCATCCCTTTTTGGAAGCACGCAGCGCAGCCAGAGTTCGCTAGCTTCTCCTGTTCAACCTCGAAAGAAAAGAGAGCGGCCACGACCGCTCTCTTGGTTATTCCGACGAGGCGAGTGCTACGTCTTACTGACCCTTATCCAACCACGCGATGATGTCGTACTTGTTGGTGATCGGGAAGAACGGCGGCGGGTTGGCGGCCAGCCGGGGATCGTATTTGTACTTACGGTTGAAGCCGTGCACGAGTGATCCGCCACTCGATACGCCCATGGCACCATTCGAGTTCTGGATCAGCCCACCGTAGAAGGTGAACGTGCCTTGCACCGAGCCGTTGTAGTTGGGATTGGAGAAATTGCCGTCGGTGCAACCTGAACCCGGGCAAAACGGCGGGCTGTCTTCGCCGTAATAACCGGTGAGAATGCTGCCGTCGAATTCGTAGCCGGTAGTGGTGCCCGAGTTGATCTTAATATCGTTTGCCCAGATGCCGAGTTCGTCCGTCGACGTCGAGCTTTGATCCTTGTAGAGAACTCCCGGTGCGGCGCCGTTGAGCGTGATCGTGTGCGCGTGATCGGTCGTGTAATCCGGCACGGTGATCGCGAAGTCACCGTGAATCGTGCCGCTGCTCAGCGTCACGTCGCCGTTCACGAAGATCGCGCCGTTGCCGCCGCTCATGCCCGCAGGCGGCTGGCCCGAGATCACGCCAGAGTAAGTCTGCGAGGTGCAGGGGCAACCGCTGGTCTGCACGATCGTGGTCGTATTGGCGGAGTAATCGACCACCAAGTTATATTGATGGTCGATCGGGCTGCTGCCGGTCGGCTTGAGTGTGAAGACTTCGTTGTTGCCCGAGTACGTACCGCACGTGCCAGAGCAAGGCACGATGTTTACGTCGCCCTGGATGTAGAGGCCAGTCGTCAAGCTTCCCGCCGGCCCCGCGATGGCGCTGTGGCCGTTGATGTAAACGCCATTGGCGCCGGGGGTTGGCGGTCCGCTTGTGTGCGTGGCATCGCCATAGAACGCTTCGCTTGCAACCGCCAGGTTATTTTGGAACGTCGGCAGCTCCATCGGCAAGGCGCCGACCTGGAAAGCCGACGAGCCCCCGTTGTTCACGTCACCCCAGATGACGTTCGCCTGGGTGACCGGCGCTTTGCCTGCGCCCTGAAACCAGTTTGGCTGGGTCACGGTTTGCACGCTGCTATTGAAGATCGGGCTGGCCGGATCTTGATACCACACGTTCATGTTACCGCCGTTATAGACGGGCCCGTCAAACTTCTCGCCGCTGACGTAGTAGACGCTGCCGGAGTTGCCGGCCGTGAATTGCTCGTAATACGAGTAGGGAAAGCTCTTCACGATCGCGTCCACGGTGCGGGTCTGGCCGGAGTTCGTCTCGGTGCCAGTCGAGAGAATCTCGTAGTACACGAGACCATTCGTCGTCGCCCACGTATTGACGACCGATGAATCGTAGCGTGCGGTCGAGGGTGCGGGATATGCATACGAGATGGCGGGCGGCGTCACTTTGCCGGCCTTCGAAGCATTCTCCTCGATCTCCAACACCATGTTCTCGACGCCGGCGTATGCGGCGTCAAGCGCTTTGGTGCTGTTGCTGTGCGCGCCGACGTCTTGCAGTTCCGCGATCATCTGGGCCATCAAAGCGCCGATGAGCACGAGAAAGACCACGGACATCAACAACGCCGTGATCAATGCGACGCCGCGTTGTTTGCGAGATTTGCGCTGAACGGTCATGGTTTGAACCCCATCATCACTTGTGTCGCGAGATCGTAGGTACCGTAGTTGCCCTTGGACGGCAACGTCTGGATGTCGAGTTGGAACAACGTACCCTTTTGGTCCAGGGGAGTCACGGAAAAGTTGGTGACGTGGTATGCGAGGACGTCCGTTACCGTGCTTGCCGTCGAGCAGTTCGCGTTGGTCTTCAGCACCGCTGTTCGCGTGATCGTCTGCGCGACCGCATCGTAACTGAGCGTCACTTGGTCGTAGCACGGAACCGGTTCGCCGTTGGCGTTCGTCGGAATCGGGGAAGCCAATCCACCCGGTCCGTCGTGCACCTTCCAATAGATCACTTGGGAAACCGGAGCGGGCGCGGTCGAGGGCGGAGGCGGTGTTGGCGAGATTACCATCGGATAGGGCGGTGTGGTGTAGTCCGTTTCGTTGGGCATCGCTTGACGGAATTCGTTGTTGACCTTCGCCATCGCGATGCGAGCATTTTGCTCGGCGGTTAGGTTTGCGTTGGCCAAGTTGTTGTGATTGAAGACCATGGCGAACTCAACCACCGCTAGAGCGAGGATGATCCCCATGATGACCATGGAGATCAGCAACTCGACCGTGGTGAACGCCCGGTGGCGATTCGGCGCGGCCATCACTGGATCACCGTGGGTTGCGGCGTCGGCGTCGGGCTCGGCTTGGGCGTCGGACTCGGCTTAGGCGTCGCGCTCGGCGTCGCTGTCGGCTTGGGCGTCGGCGTCGGGCTCGGCTTGGGCGTCGGGCTCGGGGTCGGCGTCGGGCTCGGCTTCGGCGTCGGCGTCGGCGTCGGGGACGGCGACGGCGGGAAGACGCCGGCGAGGTTGAGCGAGGGATCGTGCCGGTTCAATTGGTTCACTTGGAAAATCTCGGCAGTCCCGTTGCCGTCGGCAGTGTTGGCAGAGATCCAGACGGTGAGGTCGGCGGCGTTGGTGTCAGCTTGTTCCTTGGCCTGCCACATGTACTGGTACGTTCCTTTGGTTTCGTTGGCGAAGGGACTGTTGGCG
>DATGHT010000246.1:0-2794 GCA_035307865.1 Candidatus Eremiobacteraceae bacterium
CGCGACGGCGAGAGCTCGACGGCCTCTGCGGTCTGGACGCCAACCCGCGAAGATCTGATGCGCGCGCAAGACCGCCGCGTCGTGAGCCGCGCGCGCACGGCCCATCGAGCGGTGTGGCTCCTGCTCTTGCTCGCCGGACCGGGCATCCTCGTCATGCTCGGCGAGAACGACGGGCCGAGCATGCTGTCGTACGCGACGACCGGAGCAACCTACGGCATCGGTTTCTTCGTGCCGTTCATTTGCTTGACGTTTTTGATGGCTTTCGTCGTGCAGGAGATGACCGTGCGGCTCGGTGTCGCGACGAGCCGCGGGCATGCCGAGCTGATCTTCGATCGCTTCGGTCCGTTTTGGGGTTACTTTGCGATGAGCGACTTGTTCGTGGGCAATATCCTGACGCTCATCACGGAGTTTATCGCCATCCGAGCGGGCACCGCGTATTTCGGCATCCCCGCACCGCTGGCGCTTGGCATCGGGCTCGCAGTGGTCATCCTCGCGCTGTCGACGCGGCGCTACTTCACGTGGGAGCGATTCGTCCTCGTGTTGAGCATCGGCAACATGTTTTTCATTCCCGCGGCGCTGCTCGCGCATCCAGACCCGGCCGCGGTGTTGCATGCGCTGGCGACCTGGAGCCCGCTCGTGGGCGGCGTCACCACCACGTTCATCATGCTCATCCTCGCCAACGTCGGCGCCACCATCACGCCTTGGATGATCTTCTTCCAACAAAGCGCAGTCGTCGACAAAGGCCTCACGCGCAAGGACATCCCGCAGGGACGGATCGACACCGGATTGGGTGCCGCCTTTGCGGCGCTTGCCGCCGTTGCCACGGTGATCGCCTGCTCGCCACTTTTCGCGCACCATGTCAGCTCGGCGAATCTCAGCGGGGGAACCGACTTTGCAACCGCGCTTCGCCCCTACATCGGCACCACCGGCGCTGCGTTATTCGCGCTTGGCATCATCGAGGCAGGATTGGTCGCCGCCATGACGATCTCCACGAGTTCCGCTTACGCATTCGGGGAAGTGTTGCGGTGCGGTCACAGCCTCAACTTGGATTTTACCTCGGGGCTGCCGTTTTATCTCTCCGCGCTCGGATCGACCGTGATTGCGGCACTGCTCGTGCTCAGCCCGCATGCGCCGTTGCTGGCGATCACGCTCACGGTCAACGTGATCGCAACGCTGCTCATGGCGCCGGCGCTCGTGTTCGTCCTGCTGCTGGCGAACGACTCCGAGATCATGCATGAACTGCGCAACGGCTGGCGCAGCAATGTCGCGGGTGTGATCATCGTCGTGGCCATCGCCTGCATGGGCGCCACCTTTGGCACCATCACGATCTTCCCATCACTCTTACCGAAATGAGCGAGCCGTATGAACGATAGCAACGCCGAGATCGGTCTTCAGGAAGCGCGTGAGCATGCGCTGCAGGCGGGCAGCCGTCTGCCGCGGCGCCGGTTGAGCGGCGGCATCAAGCTCTTGCTTTGGGTCCTTCGGATCTATGTGCTCATCACCGTGCCGCTCGTGATCTACGGGTTCTTTCACGCGCTGCATGCCGGTCGATAGATTCCATCGCGCTCGAGCTGCAGCATCCAAATCATCCGGTGGGCGCTGAAGGGCGTGCGCCCGAGGGCCAGATAGACATCGTATGCGGTTTCCGCCGGCCGCCGCTCGTGCACGAAGTACGCGAAACCGTCAGCGTCGCGGCCGATAGCCCGCGTCGCATCGGGGCCAGCGTCGGCGACGGCCATCTGCCGCAGCCACGCTCTTACGTTTGTGTGCGCGGCGCACACGCGCAACCACGATTCTGAAAATTGCGCGGATCCGACGCGCTCAGCGAATTGACCGCGTTGCACCCGAACGTGCATCGCGCCGCCTGCGGGGTCGCCGTTCGTCCATGTCAGCAGGATGGCTAGCGCAGCCAGGCTGGCGCACGCAAAGCTGCCGGATGTCGCCTTCATGCGGGCTCAAGCTTACTACACGCCTGCGCCACTGTCAACTAATTCGTTAGGTGTGAGCGCCCTCTAGACAACCACTCGGCGGCTGTGCTAGGATAGCGGTACCTAATTGTTTAGGTGTGGAGGCATATGGCGCGCAAGCGGTCGTCAACGCTCACCGAGGTCGAACAGCGTCTCATGGAAATCATCTGGGAGCGCCGCAGCGCGACCGTCAGCGAAGTGCTGGCGAAACTCTCACAAGAACACCGGGTCGCATTCAATACGGTGCAGACCATGCTGCGCATTCTCGAGCGCAAAGGTTATCTGCGGCACAAAGTGCAGGGCCGCGCTTTTCGCTACTATCCCATCGTCGATCGCGGCCAAGCCTCCACGAGCGCCGTCAAGCAGCTGCTCAACCGCTTCTTCGACGGAGCGCCCGGCAAGCTCGCCATCAATATCCTCGAGAACGAGCGCTTATCTGAAGGCGATCTCGCGCAACTCAAGCGCCTCATCGGCGATGCGAGGACCAAACGATGAACGAGCCACGCCTTGTTGTCGCATTAGTGAATGCAGTCTGGCAGACAGCCGTCATTGCAGCCTTCACGGCTGGCCTCTTGTACTTGGCGCGGCGTTCGAGCGCGAGCGCCCGAAGCGCAGTTTGGGTGCTCGCGTTCTTCGTCTCTGCGGTCTTGCCGCTTGTGAACTATGCCTACGGGAACACCGAAACGATCCAGACGAATCAGCCACCCGTCGCCACGCACCCGGTCCGCCGAGCGCCGGCGCGCGCTGCCGCAACCGCGTACTTCATCATCACTCCGGCCCGCAGCAGCGCTGTTACGCGGCGCTATGCGGGCACTTCGCCCACCGGC
>DATGHT010000247.1:0-2671 GCA_035307865.1 Candidatus Eremiobacteraceae bacterium
GTTGCACAGCGGCCTGTCCGCGAAAGAACGCGCCGCCGTGTGGTCGAGCGCCGCGCAGGGTGCTCTGGACGTCATCGTGGGTGCGCGGTCCGCCGTTTTCGCGCCGCTGCCCGACGTTCGGTTGATCGTCGTCGATGAAGAACACGAGGCTTCGTACAAGCAGGACGTTTCGCCGCGCTACGACGCGGCAGCCGTGGCGGCGGAACGCATGCGCCACGCCGCGGGCAGCGTCGTCTTGGGCAGCGCCACACCGAGCTTGGAGACGTACGCCAAGGCGCGCAATGGCGAGATCATGTACGTGCGGCTCGCGCAGCGCGCGACAAAGGCTCCGTTGCCGCAGGTGGAGATCATCAACATGGCCGAGCAACGCGGCCCCCACAAGCGCCGGCCGCTGAGTCCGGCTCTTGCCGCGGCGATCGAAACGACGTTGGCGAGGGGCGAAAAAGCGTTGCTCTTCGTCAATCGCCGGGGCTATGCGGGCTTGCTGCTCTGCCGCAGCTGCGGCTTTGCGCCGCGCTGCAAGCGCTGCGCCGTCACGCTTGTGATCCACTCGGCCGATCAGGCCATGCGCTGCCACATCTGCGGCGACGCTTTTCGCATTCCGACGCAATGTCCGAAGTGCGCGTCGCTCGATTTACGTCCATTCGGCTTCGGCACGCAACGGGTTGAAGAAGAGGCGCGCGCGCTGTTTCCGGGCGCACGGGTCGTGCGCATGGATTCGGACACGACCGGCGCGCAGGGCTCGCACGAACGGCTGCTGACCGAGTTCGGCGCGGACGGCGATATCTTGATCGGCACGCAAATGATCGCCAAGGGACTGGATTATCCGACCGTCACACTCGTCGGCGTGGTTGCCGCGGATCTCGATCTCAACCGGCCCGACTTCCGCGCGGCCGAACGGACGTTCAGCTTGCTGACGCAAGTCGCGGGGCGCGCCGGACGTGCGGCACCCGGTAGCCGGGTGCTCGTGCAGACCTACGCACCCGATCACTACGCGATCGCGCTCGCCGCCAACCACGACTACGAATCATTCGCGGAGAAAGAGCTCATGCTGCGGCGTGAGTTGCGCTATCCGCCCTTCGGCAGGCTCGCGTACCTCATCGTCGCCGGCGTTTCGTTGACCGAGGTCGAACTGCAAGCGCGCACGCTCGCACAGACGCTGCGCACGCGCGCGACGAACGTGCTCACTCTCGGGCCGGCCCCCGATCCGCTCGCGAAGGCGCGCGGTGAATATCGTTTTCGCATCGCGATAAAATCCGACTCCGAGGATGCGCTCCTCGATGCGTGTGCGCTCGCCCAGGAACAGCGGCTCGCAAGCGATATCCGCCTTGCGGTCGTCGTCGATCCGCGTTAAAAAGAAGAGTTTAGAAAGACGCTCCGACCCCAGCAGTCAGGCCGGAGATCTGGGTGGGCGAAACGCTTGCGCTGCCGCCGTTCTTCGCAAAGGCACCCGCGTGATAGAAGAAACCGCCGCGGCGCGGAGGTGAGAAGATCACGCCTGCTTCCAAGCTGCTGATGCTCGACGTCGAGCCGCGTGAACGGATGGGATAGAAAAAGGCCGATGCGTACGCGGAGGCGCCCGACTTGAAGCGAGGCAGGAGCATCGCTCCAAACCCGCCGCCGTTGACGCTCACGGACGAAGTCGAGCGCTGCAGCGAGAGGTAGCCGACGCCGAAGGCGAGGTTGGAGGCGTGCGGATTGTACAGCACGAGCCCCTGCGAATACGACACGAAGGGAGTGTCGTTGCCGTGGACGCTATAGTCCTCGAACTTCAGCGCCGCGAGATAGCTATCGGAAATGCGCCCCAGCAGATGGAGTGAAAATCCCGTCGTGCTCGCGTTGACGAACGGGCGCGGGGTCGCGGTGCTTCCGGCTCGCGGTGGGACCTGGCCGCCGCTGCTCCCGGCGCCGTTGAAACCGAGCCAAACGTAGCCGTTGCCGGCTGCCGGCACCACCGAAGGCGAGGGGCTCGGGAAGGGTCCGGGTTCGTCCGCCTGCGCCGCTGCGCGAGCCCCGATCCACAGCAGGCTTGCGAACAGGAGGGTGCAGAGGGGGAGGACTTGGCGCACTACGCCTTGCTTGTGTGCTTAGCCAGGCGCGATTTTTTGCGGTTGGCTTTGTTCTTGTGGATGATGCCCCGGGCAGCTGCCTTATCGAACGCCGAAGCGGCTTGCTTTATGTCTGCTGCTTTGGCCGCCGCCCCGGCGGCCTTCTTGTAAATGCTTTTCAATTTTGTCTTGACGTCGAGGTTGCGTTTGCGACGCTTTGCCGACGCGCGCGTCCATTTGCGCGCTGATTTGATGTTGGGCAACGATCTCTCCTTACTACGTGGGTGAAATGAATTTGTTCCGCACGATTTCCGTCGCGCGTCCACAGTAACCTCCGGGGGAGTTCGGCGGCGGACGCGGAACGGCTGAATAGCGCCCTCGTCAGGTTCCTACGGGCGCTAACGAGAGCAAAGATGCTTGTCATTCGGCTTGTCACGAGTCCGCCGTTACCGGCCGGCACATTCGACGATGTGCGGCGGCGCCTGGTCGCGGCCGGCACGCTGCTGGGTTGCCTCAACGATCTGGACCTCAACGTCTCGGTCGTATCGTTGCGCGCCGACGACAGCGATGCGACAAGCATGCTTTCCGCGATTTGCGAGAAGATCGGCGCACCGGGCAGCGTG
>DATGHT010000248.1:0-4882 GCA_035307865.1 Candidatus Eremiobacteraceae bacterium
AAGGGATGGCCCTTGATAAAATACCACGGATACGCAAAGAGGTTGTTCACCGTTTGCCATCCGAGGCCCACGATGACGACTCCCACAAACGTCACCACGCTGTGTAAGAACGCCGGCAGCAAATTTTGGAAGTAGGTAACGCCGTGCCACAAACCCAGGGCGGCGTAGGAGACGTTGATCGCAATACAGACCTGGCCAATCGTTTCCGGCTTGAGGATGTTCCTCCAACGCTCTTCACCGTTGTTGATGTTAAATCGCACCGCTAGCCAAGCGACCACCGAAAGCACAATTACCCAAGGCCCAAAGGCGACCACCGATGCCGCCGAAATAGCAGTGAGCGGAGCGACCATAGTGGCTGCCGTATGGACCGGTCTCTCCATCGCAATCAAAAAGATCGCGACTAGAAAAACCGTGAGGATCGTCTGGAGCCCTAGGTCAAAGTGCGGCGGGTAGAAAATAAGTAGCGCGATCGTGAGAACCGCTATGCTACACAAATACAGCGGAGCTGCAACGCTTCTCCAGCTGCTGGATTCTACTTGAGCGTGGTCTCCTGCCAAAGCCACGTGGCCTGGGTGCCTTTCCAAGCGGAGGCGCTTAGCCATCAGCGCAGTGCGATGATGCGTTGCCGGCGCGCCGCTGTGCGTATTATATCGTCTATAGGACGCATGTGAGGCGGCTCATATTACGTGTAGCAGTCGGTCGTGTGCAACGTCACAAACGACTGTTCGTAAAAATCGGGAGTCGCTCCCGTTAGTTGGCCGCTAGCGTATTTTTTTGATGAAAAGCGCGAAAGGTGAGCAGTGAAACTTGGCGGATGAAATGCTCGCCGGTATCCAAATCCTGCAGGTGCGTCGTGAGGACGCAAATCACATACGGCGCTCCGTCAAGCTCAACGATTCCGACGTCGTTCAGCGTGTCGTGCAGCGTGCCCGTCTTGTGGGCGATTGTCAGCCCTTTCGGCAGCCACGCCGGTAGCAGCGTGTTGTGGCGTTGTGCGGCGAGGATCTCAATCATGATGTCGCTGGCTTCCCGGCTGATCAGCCGCCGTTGTGCGATCATGTCGAGCAGCCGCATCATGTCGTTGGCGCTCGTTCGCAGTTCGCGCACGTCGCCGTCGCTGCGAATGCTGTCACCCAGCCACGTCTGATTGCAGCCCAAACCGAGCATGGTGGCGTTGATGTTCTGCCGACCGACGAGACGGATAAGCATGTTCGTCGCCGTGTTATCGCTGACTGTGATCATACGCCACAGCAACTGCCAGACCGTATATTTTGAACCCCAGCGTGCATCGCAGAGAGATCCGTAGCCGCAGTCGCGGTCGCGATCTTGCAACGACACCGTGCGCAGCAGGCTGAACTTGCCGAGGCTTACCTGGCGCATGACTTCGACCATGACCGGCACTTTTATCGTGCTCGCCGCCGGAAAGTTCTTATCTCCGTTGATCGCAATGCTGAATCCGTCGGTGAGATCCACGACGGAAATCGCAACAACGCCCGGGGTATTGTCTGCCAGGCGCTCGAGTCTCGGCGCGAGCTTCCCGAGGCGATCGTCGTCTGCGAGCGCTACTGCCGCCGGCGGCGCGGGCTGCGCTGCGGGCGCCATGGTGCCAGGACCGCACATAGCCATGCACAACGCGGTCAGCAACAACATGGAAAAGCTGCGAAACTTCATTAGCTCTTGGCTTCAGTTATCGGCGGCGATATCTCGTTTACTTACCTGCTACCCGTGGGTGGCACAAGTTGTGTGCGGGCTTACCCGTGCGCGCTCACACGCTTCCTCGAACCGCAGCAAAGCAAACGAGCGGAGGGGCGATTTTGAAAGGCGACGAAGCCCCAACGCCTAGCAACGATGGCGCGATTACACTCGCGCCGCTCCTGTTTGTTTGAGGCATGCACACGACCAAGCAGCATCCGGCCGCGACGAAGACGGCGAGCATTATCGGCGTGCCGCTGGAACTGGGCGCGAGCCGTCGTGGCGCGCGGCTGGGACCCCAAGTGATGCGTACCGCGGGTATCGCTCACCAAATCCAGCAGCTCGGCTATCGGGTCGTCGACCAGGGTGACATAGCGGTCAACTTGCAAGACGACGAAGAACCCGGGGGACCTGGCCATCCGAAGCACGTCGCTGCCATCCGCGACATCTGTCTTGCGATCGCGGGGGCCGTCGAGGCAGCACTGCGCCAGGATTCCTTCCCGGTCGTTTTGGGTGGCGATCACTCCATGGCGATCGGAGTGCTCGCCGGCGTGGCGCGGGTCAAGGGGCCGCAAGGCATCATCTGGATCGACGCGCATGCGGACCTCAACACTCCGGATACCAGCCCCACCGGCAACTTGCACGGCATGTCCATGGCGGCAGCGCTCGGCGAAATGCGCGATCTCTTTCCCCCGCCCGCGTTTCCCTCGCCTGCGATCGACGCCAACCGCAGCGTCTTCATCGGTTTGCGCGAACTCGATCCGGCGGAACGGCAGCGCATCCACGATCGCGGCATCGCCTGCTTCACCATGACCGACATCGACCGCTTCGGAATGGCGCACGCTGTCGAGCGCGCGATCGAGGTGGCCGGGCCTGCGTCCGCAAGCGTGCACGTCAGCTTCGATATCGACTCGCTGGACCCGGCGCTGGCGCCCGGCACCGGCACGCCCGTGCCCGGTGGCATCACCTATCGGGAGGCGCACTTGGCGATGGAGTTGATCGCCCAGAGCGGGATCGCGCACTCGCTCGAGCTGGCCGAGGTCAATCCCTTGCTCGACGACCACAACATGACCGCGAAGCTGGCGACAGAATTGATCTGTTCGGCGCTGGGCAAGAGCATTCTATGACAGCGAAGACGCAGACCGACGCATAGTTCAGCCTTTCTACCGATTGCGCTTGCACTCACGTTCAACGTCGTCGCCGGCTTCAGCGATGGCGGGAATCTGCTCGCTGCCGCAACCGCGGGTCGCGTCGTCTCTCCGCGAGCCGCGTTCTTCATCATCGCGTTGGGAGCGCTTGCCGGACCGCTGCTGGCCGGCACCGCAGTCGCCGGCACCATCGGGCACGATATCGTCAACTATCCGCGCATCGGGGCGCTGCCGCTATCGGGTGGAATCGCCGGCGGGCTGTGTGCAGTGCTCTTAGCTTACTGGCTTCGTTTTCCGACCAGCGGGTCGGTCGCGCTCCTGAGCTCCACCTTCGGATCGCTGCTGTCGTTGGGCCGGCTGGATGCCATACAATGGCATGGGGTTGCCAAGGTCGCCGGCAGCTTGTTCGGTTCCATCATCGTCGGCTTTGCCATAGGAGCGCTGGCATACGTCATATTGCTGGCGCTGCTCGCACGGGTGAACTATGAAACCGGCATGCGCGTCATGCGCTTGCAGTATGCGGCCGTAGCCTTGCAAGCGTTTGGGTATGGCGCGAACGACGCGGAAAAAATGATGGGGCTGATCGTAGCAGCGACGTTGATCGGCAACGCGGGCGCGCCGTTCGTCGTGCCGTTGTGGGTCGTGGCTGCCGCCGTGGGCGCCTTCGCCGTGGGCATGGCGATCGGCGGCATTCGCATCGCCCGCACCATCGGCGGAAAATTATTCACCATCCGCCCCCTGCATGCGCTGGCTTTCCAGATCGCTGCTGCTACCACCGTGCTCACCGCAGCCAGATTGGGTGGCCCGTTGAGCACGACGGAGACAACCGCTAGCGCCATCCTGGGCGTCGGCGCGATCGCCAAGCCCCGCGCCGTGCACTGGCAAGTGGCACGTGAACTCGTGCTCGCGTGGCTTATAACCGTTCCCTCGGGAATATTCTGCGGGTTGGCCGTAACGCTCGTGTTGCAGGCGACAAATCTCGTCCATTAGGAGCACATGCTATGTGGTTAGCCGATCTCTTCTCCCCCTCACGCGAGCGAGAATTCCTTACCTTGCTCAAGCAGCATACCGGCTATTTGACTCAGGCCGCGCGGAAGCTGCATGAATACGTACGACACGGAACGCCCGAGCTCGCCCAAGAGATAGACGACATCGAGCGGCAGGCGGACGGGGTGCTCACGAAACTGGTCAGCGCGTTGCGTGACGCGTTCGTGACGCCGATCGACCGGCAGGACATCTATAACCTCGGTGAGGCGATCGACGATATGATCGACTATATCAACAGCGCCGCATCCGAGATCGCGTTGTTCAAGGTCGGCTCGACAGATGATATGGTGGCGATGGCGGGGATGCTCCAAAACGCCGCCGAGGCGATCGACGCCGCCATCGGCTACCTCAAATCGAATCCGCAAGAAGCGTGGGCGCGGGCACGCGACGCCGGCAGCGCCGAGAACTCAGTCGAAGATCGTTATCGACACGCGCTCATGATGCTGTTCGAAGGCCCTGACTTCCATGAGATCTTCAAGCTGCGCGAAGTCTACCGCCATCTCAGCAACAGCGCGGACCGTGCCGAAGCGGTGGGGCGCCTGATCGGAAAAATCGTGGTGAAGGCGAGCTAGTGCTGCTTTAAGCGTGCTCCAGCTGCTTGAGCTCGCCACTCAGCGTTTCGCCCGGCTTGATGTCGAGGATGTGCAGCCCTTGGATATCGCTCGTCAGCTCGCGCAGTTTTTCGGGCGTGCCCGTCAGGACCGGAAACGTCGCGTAGTGCATGGGAACGACCCACTTGACGCCTAGCATGCGGATCGCGTATGCCGCCTGCAACGGGTCCATGGTATAGAAATCACCGATCGGCAAGAGGGCGATGTCAGGCTTCATGATCTCTCCGATGAGTTTCATGTCCGAAAACACGCAGGTGTCGCCTGCGTGATAGAGCCGCAGTCCGTTAGAAAACGTCAAGACGTAGCCGGCGGCTTCTCCCCCATACACGATGTCATCGCCGTCAGAGATGCCGCAGCTGTGGACCGCATGCGTCATGGTCACTT
>DATGHT010000249.1:0-3499 GCA_035307865.1 Candidatus Eremiobacteraceae bacterium
GCCGGCAACATAGTCGGTTTCTCCGTTGTTGCATGCGTCGTGTTCCTCGGCTTGGGAGCGGCTCATCTACCAACCGTGTTTCACGCGCTGGTCAGCTTCATCAATTATTTCAACCCCATGGTGTATGGAACGTACAGCACCGGCATGGTAAACCACGGCTCAGCCTTCCAGACGCCGCTGCTTGACGTCGTGGCCTTGGGGCTCATCGGAATCGTGGGTACTGCCCTCGCGCTCATGCAGTGGCGCAGACTGGAGGCATAATGTTGCAGATCTTCGGAACCTCTTTCAATCTCGATGTGGGCGGTTTCCGTCTGCGCATTGCCATCGGTCTGGATGATCGATCGGCCGAGAGCGCCGGCATCCGGGTTGAAGATCTGCCGCGCTTAGAAATTGGCAGCAAGTAGTTCGCCGCACGATCCAGGACCAACGGCAGCGCGCGCCGGCAGCAAGGTATCGCTGCGATTGACCGGTCCACAGGACCTGCCCCTGCTTGCGCATTGGTTCGCAGATCCGGACTTCGTCGCGCGCTGGGGCGGCCGGCCGTTAGCGCGCACCACCATCGAGCGGGACTACATCGGGATGCGGCTGGAACGTCTGCCCGATGGCAGGGAAGAACGCGTATGGTGCTTTCTCATCGAGCGCGGCGATCAACCAATCGGTTACATCCAGTGCTGGTCCGACCGCAGCGGCGAGGGAGGGCTGGATCTTGTGCTCGCGCCAGAGTTCCAAGGACGCGGGTTTGGTGCAGATGCTATCCGCGCGATGGTCCGCTACGCTCGCGAGGTACTTGGTTGGCGCCGCGTGACCGTCGACCCGGCTGCCGACAACGCACGCGCCATTCGCACCTTTGAAAAGTGTGGTTTCGTTTTCGAGCGAGACTGGCCGGATCATCCGGACGGGCCGTCTATCTTGATGGTATTCGAGAACCCGCAGCGCTAATACGACACAAAAGTGAGGGCCCTTGGCAGAAGGGCCCTCGCGCGTTCGGGACTTCGGGGTGCTACTGAAGGGCGCGAAGTTTACCGAACGACATGCCAGTCGATGATGAGCGCTTGGTTTCCGTCGGCGTAGGTGATGATGCCGTCGCCGTACTCATCGACTGAGAACGTGGCCACCGCACCGCCGGATGCGGTCGTGATCGTGCCGTTGATCGCGACGCCGGGCGCTGTCCCGGTGCTGGTGACGACGATGTTGTCGCCGTTCCAGAGCGTGCCGGTGATGTTGACGGACACGATGTCGCAGGTCGAGTTGAATTCAATCGAGCCTTGCACCGTGGTCGTGCCCAACGTCGTTCCGCCACTCACGGTGAAAGGCGGCGCGCTGGAGAGCGTCAGCGAGCCCAGCGGTCCCTTCGAGAACGTGCCGCTGTGCGTGCCGGCAAACGTCACGTCGTTTGAAGAGTCGGTGGTCATCGTGCCGTTTTGCAGCACGCCCATGTGCCCGAATGACTCGTTGATGCTGGGGATGTCGACGTTCACGATGTGGCCCGAATTCGCGGCGATGGTCGAGACGTTGCCGCTTTGCGGTGCGATCGTGAACTGGCGCCCGAACTGCGCGGCCGGGTTGGTGGATGTTCCGATGAAGAGCCCGCTCGTGAGCACGGCAGAGAAGTCGCCGGTCGATCCGGTCAGCGCGTAGTTCGATTTACGCGTGGAAAGAACCAAACCGGAGCGGTTGTAGTTGGTGGCTGTGCGGACGATGCTCTCGCTCGAGGAACTGTTCATGGTCACCAAAGCGACGACGTCGCGCGCCAGCTGGCTGCAGGCGTTATCGTAGAAGTACTTGGTTTCGTATTGCGTCTGCGTCGGGCTGATGACGGTGACGAAGTGCTCGACACCATGGTTGCAGGCGCCGTTGCTGTTGCTGAAGCCGGAAAGCGGTGCGCGGCTGGTCGACAGCGCCACACCCATCTGACCGTTGTACAAGCCGGCCTCGAGATCGGCGGTTTCGATGGGATCGAAGGCCGCTTCCGTTGCGGTTTGTGCTTGTTCTTTGATGCTTTGTTGCGTACTGCCGCCGTTGTGCGGTGAAGGAAACGAGGAGCCTCCGCCACCGCTGCAGCCGGCGATAGCGACCGCGGCCAGGATCGCGAAAATGATGCGCGTTCGCATGACGATTGGACCCTTTCTCATGAAGTTCTCATTGCGACGATAGTTTGTCAGCGGCGCGCAATCGTGACTGCGCGCTTTACCCACGAGCAGCATACGCGAAAACGGCTGCGCTCAACATGAGGCTCGGTTTAAGGCTTTATGAGAGTTCGCTAAAGAGTTTTGGCGTGCCGCCGCCGCGCCGAGCAAGCGCACCGCCAGGGATTCCCCGGCAGGTCGCGCTATCTGGGCGATAGGAGGCCCGATGGCGGCACAATACGACGCGATCATCATAGGCGCCGGCCACAACGGCTTGGTGACGGCGTGCTATTTAGCGCGCGCCAACTGGAAGGTACTCGTGCTCGAGCGCCGTTACATTGTCGGCGGCGCATGCGTCACCGAAGAGAACACCTTTCCGGGTTTCAAAGTGTCAACGGCCGCGTACGTCAACAGCCTATTCCGGCCTGAGATCATCCGGGATTTGCGGTTGCGCGACTACGGTTTTGAGCTGGCGGAACGGAACCCGTCCTCGTTCTCGCCGTTTCTGGATGGCCGCTACCTGATGCTGGGACCCGAAAAGGACATGAACCTGCGCGAGATCGCGAAGTTCAGCGCGCGCGATGCCCAGCGTTACCCGCAATACGAAGCCATGCTGGAACGGGTCGCGTCCGTGATCGAGCCGACCTTGACGCAGACGCCGCCCAACGTCGCCAAGCCCGGCTTGGCGGACTTGTTCAAGATGGCGCCGCTGGGTCGCGCGATGCAAAAGCTCGGCCCCGGCATGGGCGAAGCGATCGAAGTGCTGACGGGTCCGGCGCGCCCGATCTTGGACCGCTGGTTTGAATCCGAAGAGCTCAAAGCGACGCTTGCGACCGACGCGATCATCGGCGCATTCGCATCACCCTCGATGCCGGGAACCGCGTACGTGCTCTTCCACCACGTCATGGGTGAAACCAACGGCAAGCGAGGCGTGTGGAGTTATGTGAAGGGCGGCATGGGTGGCTTGACGCAAGCGCTTGCCAAGGCTGCAACCGATTTGGGCGTCGAGATCCGCACGGAGGCGGAGGTCGACAAGATTTTGGTGCGCGACAACGCCGTCAGCGGCGTGGCTCTCAAGAGCGGCGATGAATTTCAATCCCGCCGCGTTGCCAGCAACGCCGACTGCAACGTCACGTTTAAGAAGTTACTCGATCCGGACGTGTTGCCGCCGGAGTTCGCGGCGGCCGTCGATCGCATCAGTTATGACAGCGCCTCGGCCAAGATCAACGTCGCCTTGGCCGTGCTGCCCAGCTTCACGGCCTGCCCGGGATCCGCGCCGGGGCCACAGCATCGCGGCACCGTGCACCTGTGCCCCGACCAGGATTTTATCGAGCGCGGCTACGACGACGCGAAATACGGGTTGCCGTCACGGG
>DATGHT010000250.1:0-3598 GCA_035307865.1 Candidatus Eremiobacteraceae bacterium
AGCAATCCCGGCGCCGTATCGTGCCGCACGTGGAAGAAGCGATGACCTGGGACGCGGCGCTCGAACGTTTCGCGACGCAATCACAGCTGCTCGTCGCGCACGAAGGCGCAGCAGCCGGATCGCTTGCGCGAGCGCTCGCGCGCGAGAGCGCAGCACTGTCGCTTGCGATCGGCCCAGAGGGAAGCTTCACGCCAGCGGAACTGGACAGCGCGCGCGAAACTGGTGCGGACATCGTATCGCTCGGACAAACTATTTTGCGCACCGAAACTGCCGCGGTCGCGTTGTTGGCCGCAGTCGCCGCGCTCAAAAAGTGGTGGTAAGATTCGCGCTGCTGCAAACGCCCAGCACGCTCCGAGTTGAAGGTTAAAGCGGCGCAGCTAGGAATCAATAGCCAGTGACACAAGACCTTGTCGTCTCCGTGGTCGTTCCAACCTATAACGAAGCGGGCGGCATCGAGCGATTGATCGCCGCGCTCAGCGACGTCTTCGCAAAAGCGGGCATCAGCGCCGATATCGTGATCGTCGACGACAATTCGCCGGATGGCACCGGTGCGCTCGTCGATTCGCTTGCAAGCCGCTATCGGGTGCGGTGCGTGCATCGCGCCGGAAAGCTAGGGCTCGCTTCGGCAGTGATCGACGGTTGGGCGACCTGCACGACGCCGATCATCGGGGTCATGGATGCAGACTTCAGTCACGATCCGCAGATCATTCCCGCGATGATCTCCGCCATTCAGAGCGGCGAATGCGAGCTTGCGATCGGCAGCCGCTACATTCCCGGTGGCGGCATCACGAATTGGCCCTGGCGCCGGCGCGTGACGTCGCGTGTCGCCATCATGCTCGCCACGCCCCTGACGAACGTGAAAGACATCACGTCCGGCTATCTGTTCTGCAAACGCTCGGTCATCGACGGTGTGCAGCTCGATCCGATCGGCTTCAAGATTGGGCTCGAAGTCATCATGAAAGGGAAGTATCGGAACGCGAAGGAAGTGCCATACGTTTTTACCGATCGCCGTGTGGGCTCGAGCAAACTCAATTCCGGCGAGATCGTCAATTATCTGAAGCAGCTCGTCAAGATCTACGCAGGGGCCGGCCGCAGGCCCGAGGTTAGCGCGACGTCAATCCAGCCGGCAAAAGAGCAGGAGTAGACGACCGTGGCACCCACACCGAATTGGTTACGCCGCCGCGCCGCTCGCCCCGAGCCCGCAGTTGACACGCTGTGGGAGATCTGCCCCGGTTGCGGCGAGCGTCTTTATAAGAAGGACCTCGCCGAGCGCATGCGGGTGTGCTTGCGCTGTGGTCACAACCTGCGCCTGGGCGCGCTCGACCGCATCGCCATGCTGGCTGACGGCGACTTCCAAGAGATCGCGCCGCACCTGCTCACCGGTGATCCGCTGCAGTGGAGCGACCGCGTGCCGTACGCGACGAAAATCGCCGGCGACCGCACCAAGTCGGGTTTGTCCGAAGCGATCGTCATCGGACTGTGCACCATCGACAACGTCCCCGTCGGCCTGGGAGTGATGGATTTTAGTTTTCGCGGTGGTACGATGGGAAGCGTGGTAGGCGAAAAGGTGACGCTTTTGATCGAGGAGTGCGCGCGGCGTAAGATGCCCTGCGTGTTGGTGTGCACGTCGGGCGGCGCGCGCATGGAAGAAGGCATGATCGCGCTCATGCAGCTCGCCAAGACGACGGCAGCGGTCGAGCGGTTTTCCGAACTTGGGCTGCCCTTGATAACCGTCCTCACCGACCCTACCACCGGCGGCGTGTCCGCATCGTTTGGTTTTCAAGCCGACGTCATCGTCGCCGAAAGTGGTGCCGCGATCGGTTTTGCAGGCCGGCGCGTCATCGATCAAACCATCCGCCAGAAGCTGCCCGATGGTTTTCAGTCGGCGGAGTTCCTGCTGGAACATGGCCAGGTGGATCTCGTCGTGCGCCGCTCGGAGCTAAAAGCGACGCTGGGACGTCTGCTGCGGTTTCTCAGCGCCCAGGCGGTGCCCGCATGAACGTCATCGTCGAACTCGAAAAGCCGTTGCTCGAGCTCGAAGCGAAGATCACCGATCTCAAAAAGCTCAACGAGACGCAGCGGGTGGACTTTTCGGCCGAAATCGCTGCGCTCGAGGAGAAGTCCCGGCAGCTCAAGCTCGAGATCTTCGGCAATCTGACGCCCTGGCAGCGCGTCAACCTGGCGCGCCATCCCCGCCGGCCGCTGGCGCTCGATTACATCAATGCGCTGGATAGCTTCACCGAATTGCACGGCGACCGAATGTACCGCGACGATCGCGCGATCGTCGCCGGCTACGGCTACCTGCAGGGTTTGCCGATATTCGTCATTGGTGAGCAAAAAGGCCGCGATACCAAGGATAACCTGTTCCGCAACTTCGGTATGCCGCATCCGGAAGGCTACCGCAAGGCGCAGCGCATCATGCGCCTCGCGGAGAAATTTCGGCGCCCGCTCGTGACCTTCATCGACACGCCCGGCGCGTATCCCGGCATCGGCGCGGAAGAGCGCGGCCAGTCGGAAGCCATCGCCGTGTCCTTGAAGCTCATGGCCGGCTTGCGAACGCCGGTCGTCGTCAATGTGACGGGCGAAGGTGGCAGCGGCGGCGCGCTGGCGATCGGCTTGGGTGACCACATCCTCATGCTGCAGCATGCCGTGTATTCCGTGGCATCGCCGGAAGCTGCGGCTTCCATACTCTGGCGTGACGCCTCGCGGGCAGAAGAGGCGGCCAAGCGGTTGCGGCTGACCTCCGACGAACTTCTTGAGTTCAGCATCGTTGATGAAGTGATCGCCGAGCCTTTAGGCGGCGCGCACCAAGATCCCGAGCGCACCATCGGCGACGTGTTAAGCGCCGATAAGCGCGCGCTCGATCGCTTGCGGCGCCTTCCGGCCGACGAGCTCATCGACCGCCGCTACGAAAAATTCCGGCGCATCGGCTCTCATCTCGAACTCGTGCATGACAGCGCGGCGCGGTAGCCTCCGGTACAAGATCGTCCGTTTCGCGCGCGAGCCGCGCGAATCGGGGAAACGCATCGCGCGCTCCTGGCGGGTAGCGATCCGCGGAGCGGCCCTTGCCGGCCAAGCGATTTTTGCGGTTGCCTTGTTGTTCGTCGGCGGCACTATTGGTGCTCAGGTATGGCGCGTCGGTGCGGAAAACGTCCGGCTACACAGACAGATCGTGGAGACCGAGCGCGAGAATGCGGCGCTGCAACGCAGCCAGCAGAATTTGAGCTCGCGGATCCAAAAGCTGCACGCTCCCGAATATCTCGTGCCGCTCATCCACGAACAGCTCGGGCTGACAAAACCGCACGAGATCTTCGTCGAAATACAACCCTCGCCGGTCCCCGCTCCCCAGAAGTAAGGCCGTGGAACATCAGCGCGGCAGTGTGTTGCATTGCAGCCGCTTTGGCTGCATCATCCGGCTCGACGACGGACGGCTCGCCTTCATGCCGGCCGGCGAGAGCGGCATCGACATGGTGCGCCGCGCTGCCGGCGGTGGCCGCCACCCTCAGTTCCCGTTCACCATCGTAGAAGAAGAAGGACGCCGGGTTCGCGTGCGGCTTGCAAGTGAACCGCGGGCCGCCGATCAGCCGCGCCCGTCGCA
>DATGHT010000251.1:0-3568 GCA_035307865.1 Candidatus Eremiobacteraceae bacterium
TAGCGACAGGCTACTGCGAGCGCTCTACGCCGGCGCTGTCGCATTTGCATTTCCGTCGCACTACGAAGGCTTTGGATTACCGGTTCTTGAGGCAATGGCCCATGGAGTTCCCGTGATCGCGTCCGATGCGGCAAGCGTACCCGAAGCGGGCGGCGACGCGGCCTTTTACTTCCCGGTCGGGGATTCCCAAGCGTTGGCTGCGGCACTGCAAGCCGTGCTCACCGATGCAGCGCTCGCCGCCCGCTTGCGGTCGGCTGGGATTGCGCGAGCCGCTTCGTTGAGCTGGGACCGTTGCGCGGCCGCCACGCTTGCGATCCTGCGTGCTACGGCACAACTTCCTCAGGCTCCAATACCCCCATCGCTCTGAGGATTTGATCGGCCCGCGCAGGGCGCAACAAGAACGCGACCAGCGCTCCCGTCAGGACCCCGCCGATGTGGCCCGCATTGGAGATGCCCGGATTGGTGAATCCATAGCCGAGCGTGAGAATGATCGGCAACAGCGCGTTTTGCAGCAGCTCGCGCCGCAAGGGCGGAAGCTTGAGCGCCAAGACCGCCATCGCACCGAAGACGCCCATGATCGCGCCTGACGCGCCCGCGGTGACGACTTGAGTACCTATGGTGGTGATATAAGCGGCGATCGAGCCGCCCAATAACGCCGCGAGATAGATCATCGCATAGCGCCTGCTGCCGTACACGTACTCGACCAGCGCGCCCGCTTGGAACAGCGCGTAGGAATTGAAAATGATGTGCGGCCATCCGAAGTGGATGAAACCCGAGGTGATCAGCCGCCACCACTCGCCTTGCTCGACCGCCGGCGGATACAGCACGCCCAGCTGCGCTAAGAGTCCCAGTTGCCCCTGATGCGGCAACACCAAATCGATCAGAAATACTGCCCAGCACGTCAGCAGCATCAGATTAGTGAACCAGGCAGCGCGGCGCATGCTAGTCGGACTGGCGTGCCAGTTCCGCACGCAAACCGGCGGCGAAAAGTGGGATCATGATCTCGTGGTGACCGGTGAACATGTATCCTCGTCCGCCGTCGAGATGCGGCCGTGTCACCACATTCGTGCGAGGGCGGTAATGGCGGATGAAGTCAAAGTCGGCCGTCACGAAACGGCCGCGATAGCCCAGGTTGCGCGCGATGGACAACGCCTTGAGAAATGTCTCCGGCATGATCACTGCCGATCCGATGTTGAGGTACGCGCCGCCGTCGGTCAGACCGGCGACGACCTCGCTGAACGTCCGGAAGTCACGCAGCGTCGCCGCCCCGAGCGCCCTGCCGTCGAGTTGTGGATGCATGTGCACGATGTCCGTCCCCACGGCGACGTGCACGGTGACCGGTATATCGAGCAGCGCGCCCTGCGCCAGAATGGAGACCTCGCGGTTGACGCCCGGCCTGCGCAGCAAGGCGTTGCCCAGCGCTCGACCTAACCCGGCCTCGGCTCCTTGTGTTGCAATCGCGCTGAGGATGAAATCCGCGGTTTCGCCTGCCATCCCAAAAGAACCGTCACGCAACGCGCCGTCCACGTCTTCGGACGTTTTGCCGACCAGTGCCAACTCGACGTCATGGATGCAAATCGAACCATTGCCCGCGACCGCGTTGATGATGCCGGATCGCATGAGATCGACGATCAAAGGACCTAACCCGGTCTTGATCACATGACCGCCGATACCGGCGGCAACCACCTTGCCCTTGCGATGCGCGCCGGCGACGTCCGTCGCCAAAGCGCGCAGATCGCGTACGGCCAGAATGTCGGGCAAGTCGTTCCAAAAATCAACAAAGCTTTCGCCGGGCCGCGGCGGCTTGCCCAACGCATCGGCGCTGACCTTCGAAGGCCTCGTCTGCAACGCGGTCAGCGACAGTTTGCTCAGATCGAGCTTCGGGAAAGACGGTTTGCGGCTCACGGAGTTCCGTTCCGTCGTTCGCGCAGGTAACGCTCGATCAGTCCTGACAACTCGGCTCGAAAGCGATCGGGCGCAAAGCGGCTCGCATGGGCTGCCATGCGTGCACCGTTAAACACGATGCCGGTTAATGCTTGCAGCGACCGGGCGAGCGCGTCGGCAGTAGGTTCGCGGAAAAAGATTCCCGTTTCGCCCTCCACGACCGTTTCCAGCGCTCCTCCGGCAGCAAACGCCACCGTCGGCCGCCCGGCCGCCGCAGCTTCCAGCGGTAACAGACCGAAATCTTCGATGCCGGGAACGATCACCGCACGGGCGCGCTTGATTAGCCTGCGCCGCTGCGCGTCGTCGACGTGCCCGGCAAAAGAGATGGTCGGGCCGGCGAGGGCGCGCAGTCGCTTTCCGTCGGGCCCTTCGCCGGCGACGATCAAAGGAACGCCCAAGGCGTTGCAGGCTGCAATCGCTAGGTGAACGCGCTTGTACGGCAGCAGCCGCGTCATCACCAAGAAATACTCGCCAGCCTCTTCTGCACCCGCAAATTCGCTCGCGTCGACCGGGCAATGGACGACGTCGCTGTCACGCCCGTAGATGCTGCGAATTCGCGCTGCCACGTGTCTCGAGTTTGTCACGAGATGATGCGGCCGTTGCGCAGCCGCCAGGTCCCATGCCCGCAACCCTGGCATGCAAAGCCACGCCAGCGGCCGCAGGGCCCAGGGCGTGACCTGCCACGCATACTCTTCCGGGTACCACAAGAAGCGCGTCGGCGTGTTGACGTACGATACGTGCAGCGCATGCGGCGCGCAACGCACGCCCTTCGCGAAAGCTGTCGTCGATGAGATGATGAGGTCGTACCCTTTCAGGTCGAGGGATCCAAAGGCGGCCGGATACAACGGCAATAGACCGCGAAAGTGCGCTGCTCCGCCGGGCACGTGCTGCAAGAAACTCGGCCGCACGTCGACGTGCGCAAAATATTCGCGTGCGAGCTCGGGCAGGAACAACGAGGTATAGAGCGGAGCATCCGGATACAGCTTGAGCATTTCGAGCAGCACACGTTCGGCGCCCCCGAATTGCGTAAGGTAGTCGTGGACGAAAGCCACGCGCACGGTGAGCGCTATCTAATGACTTTCCGTCTGCGGTAAGACGATCGCAACTGTTTCCTTCGACAGGTAGCGTTGCGCGACGCGACGGATATCGGCGGCGCTCACGCCCGCGATGCGCTGCGGCAGCGTGTTTTCGAACTGCACGCCCTCCGGCGAGCCAGCCGAGCGGCCGAGCAGCCATGCCAGCTGGCTCAAGTCAGTCGCGGACAGGTAGTAGTTGCCGAGCGCAAGCTGTTTCGCCTCAGCGACAAGCGTGGGCGGCAAGTTTTGGCCGCGCAGCCTCGCGACGCCGGTTTGAAGATCGCGCACGGCTTGATCGACGCTCGCGCTCTCGCCGTCGAGGAAAACCACGAGGCTGCCGGGTTGCGCTTCGTATTGGTAATACGCACCCAGGTACTCGGTGGGCGCAGTCGTGTTGGATGCGAATGCCAGCGCGTGCACGTCGCCCCCCGGGCCGAGCAACGCTTCGACCACCAACATCGCCGGAAAGTCGGCTGAATACTGATTGGGTGCGGAATAGCCCACCGCGATCCATGGCGACGGCACGTTGCGGTGCGCAACGATTTCCC
>DATGHT010000252.1:0-2451 GCA_035307865.1 Candidatus Eremiobacteraceae bacterium
TGCGAATCCAGCGCGAGCTCCATCGCCTGTCCGGCGAAAACGCGGCTCGCGTCGTCGTCCGTTGCGGTTGGAACGTCTTCGAACCGGCGCTGGCCGGCGATGTGCTCGAAGGCCTGCGGCACGCCATTCGAGGCGCCGCCCTGGTCGCGCGCGTTGAGGAACGCCGCGCGCTCGTCTTGTCGGCCGTGACCCACGAGCTGCGCACTCCCTTGACCTCGATCATCGGGTTCAGCGAGCGGCTGCAGACCGAGCGGGCAACGCGCGGGCAGCAAGCGCGCTGGCTCGGAACCATCGCCGAAGAGGCACGGCGCTTGCATCGGCTCGCCGACGGGTTGATCGACATCGGCGCTTGGAGCGCAGGCGGCTTGAAACTGCGTCTTGCGGCGTGCTCGCTGCGCAGCGTGGCCAACGACGCAGCCCGCGTCATCGCCGAGCGTGCGAAGCAGCGCGGCGTACCCATCATCGTCGCCGGCAGGGCGCGCGTGATCGCCGACCGCGATCGGCTGTTCCAGGTCGTCATCAATCTGCTGGAAAACGCGTTACGCCACACGCCTGGAGGACGCAGCATCCGCGTGCACATTCGCGGCTCTCGGCGGCAAGCCACCCTGACGATTCGCGACGGCGGCCCGGGTTTTTCCGCGGCAGAGCGCGCGGCAGCGGGCACGCCATTTTCCGCTGGGCCCGAAGGCAAGACGGGTTTAGGGTTAGCGATCGCGCGCATTCTCATCGAAGCGCACGGCGGCGAGTTGAGGCTGGGTGGTGGTAAGGCACAGGGCGGCCTGGTCAGCGTCACTCTTCCTTTAGAACAGAACGCTGCTCCCAGGCGGGTCGCAGGAGCGAACATACGTTTGTGAGTAACAACTGCGGTGAAAATCGCCTCTTTCCGATAGAGAGAGATGGAGAGGCGGTCAACCCAGGTGAGTCTCGAGGCGGCGCGCATCACTACCCTAAAAACGGGCGCCATCTTTTTTATGGCAGCGCTCTTGTTCGTAGCGTGCCCCCGCTACGGGTCCGCAGCGGAGCTTGACGCGCTGTCGAAGGCAGCCGCCAATTTTCATGGTGGCTCCGCCGACACAGGCCAACTCTACTCGCAGTGCCTGCTTTCAACCGTCCGCTACGACGTCAGCTTCACCCCGGACAAGACTACCTATGTGATCACGGGCGACATCGGCGCGATGTGGCTGCGTGACGCGAGCGCTCAGATGCGGCCCTATGTTTTCTTTGCCAACGACTCCGCGGTGCGCGACATGCTGCGCGGCGTCATCACGCGTTCGGCGAAGAACATCCTGGTCGACCCTTACGCCAACGCGTTCAATCAGAATTATCAAGTCACCGAGGAAAAGTTCGAACTCGATTCCCTCTCGTATCCGATCGTGCTCGCTTGGAACTACTGGAAGCAGACGGGGGACGTCAGCGTCTTCACGCCTGACACGAAGGCAGCGTACGAACGAGCATTGGCGCTGATGCAGCTGGAGCGCGAGCACTCGTTCTCGCAGTATCGCCATCACGAGCTGAGCAACAACGGCGCCGGCGAGCCCGTCAGCTACACGGGCATGATCTGGACCGGCTTCCGGCCGAGCGACGACCGCGCGCAGTACGGCTACAACATTCCCGAAGAGATGTTCGCGGTGGTTGCGCTGTCGGAACTCGCCGATCTCGAAACGAGCGTGTGGCATGACGGCGGCATGGCTACGGAAGCCGCCGTGCTGCGCGACGAGGTCACTGCGGGCATCAATAATTTCGGCATCGTGTACAATCCGAAATACGGCTACATCTATGCCTACGAGGTCGACGGCTTGGGTCACGAAAATCTCATGGATGACGCGAATATTCCAAGCTTGCTGTCGATTCCGTACCTGGGCTATCCGGCCGACCCCGCGATCTACGAGAACACGCGGCGCTTCGTGCTCTCACCCGACAATCCGTATTACTTCAGCGGCAAGTATGCGCGCGGGATCGGCAGTCCGCACACCCCGCACGGCTACGTATGGCCGCTGGCGCTCATCATGCAAGGTCTGACCGCGCAAGACCCCAAAGAATTGAACGACGTGTTGGCACAACTGCATGCCTCGGATGTCGGCGACCACTTGCTGCATGAGTCGTTCAATCCGGACGATCCCACAAAGTTTACCCGTTCGAACTTCGGCTGGGCCTGTTCGCTCTTCGCGGAGCTCGTGCTCGATCGCGTGATGGGCATGAACTCGCCCATGCCACCCGGGCGCAGCGACGGCGACGGCCACGGCACGACCGCTTCGATCTTCTATTCTCCGCTCCGAAGGTAGCCTCACATGCCGGTAACGGTTGTCCTGGGCACCCAGTGGGGGGATGAAGGCAAAGGCCGCATCGTCGATTTCCTCTCGGGCAATGCGGATGTCGTGGCTCGTTTCGGCGGAGGAGCAAATGCCGGGCACACCGTGCGCGTGGGCGACAAGACGTACAAGCTGCGCATGG
>DATGHT010000253.1:0-2782 GCA_035307865.1 Candidatus Eremiobacteraceae bacterium
CGTTGGCTCGCATGTCGGGCATGACGCCCATGTCTCCGTGCGCTCCGTGCTCGAGGATGCTAGCGACGTTGTCCGGTTTCGCGGGCTGCCCCGTTACCAAGTCGGGGTGGCGCGGATCGTGGAAGAGATTTCCCAGCCCGGGCCCGACCTTGCGCTGCTCGAACGGCGCCGCGTTGTGGCAGACGACACACTTCGCGTTGAACAGCGTCTCGCCCGCAGCCGGGTCGCCGCCTGCCAGACTGATCGGTTTCATACCGCCGGCAGCCGCGAGATCGGCGCGTTGCTGATCCGCGTACCATTTGTCGAAATCTGCATGGGACTGTACGATCACTTTGCCCCACATGTGCGAGTGCCCCAGGCCGCAAAACTCCGCGCACACGATGCGAAACGTGCCCATCTCGCGCGGCGTGAAGTGGATCGGCACGACCATGCCGGGCACCATGTCTTGTTTCAAGCGGAACTCGGGAACCCAGAACGAGTGGATGACGGCCTCGTTCGCAGTGTCGTTGGTCTCCTCGTAGGAGGTGATGTCCATCGTGACCGGCACGCCGATCGGCAGGTGCAGGTCGTTCAAGACCGAGTAATTCAGGCCCGGGTAACGAAACTCGAAATAGAACTTGTGGCCGATCGCCTCCATGGTGACTGCGCTGGCGGCGGCCTGATTCGTCGGGTAGTACTGCGGGATGACGAGGTAGCTCAAGACCGCAAGCGCCACCATGAGCAGTGCCGGCACGATCGTCCACCATGTTTCCAGCGCGCGATGATCGTGAATGGGCGAGCCGACCGCGTCGAGGGGATCTGCCGGCCGGCGCCGGTAGCGAATGCTGAAATAGAGCAAAAAGCCGTTGACGTACACCAAAATAGGCACGCCGAAGAACATGCTGAAGCGGAAAATGTCATCGATCTTGATGCTGACCGTGGAGGCTTCGGGCAAGAACCAGCGGTCGATCGGATAGAGCACCACGACGGCCATCAAGACGATGCTGATGGCAGTCATCACCCAGAACGCTCGCCAAAATCCAGCGTCCAGGTAGTGCTCGCCTTGGTGATCGCTCACGCCCGTGTTGTCTCCATCGCGTCAGCCCGAAGTTACACGCGCGCGCGGTCGCATCCTAGCGAGGGGATACGCCGAAAGTAACATGCCGAAGGTGGGAGTCGAACCCACATGAGGGGTGACCTCGCGCGATTTTGAGTCGCGTGCGTCTGCCAGTTCCGCCACTTCGGCTTGCGTACGCGTTTTCGAAACCGCGAGCGAGCCGACCTTTGCTCGGCTGCGGCGATGCGGCGCGCAGAGTCGAGTTATGCGCCCCCGCGTCCGAAGCGGTCGATGACCATCGCGCTGAACAGCAACGCGAGGTAAAGCATGGAAAAGCGATACATCGTGCCTTCGCTTTTCTTCGTGCCGGTGTACGCGACCCAAATGGCGCCCGCCATGAAGAGCGCGTCCAAGACGATCGCGCACACGAGATAGGTGAGGCCCATGAGATGCAAGGGAACCATGAGCACGGTCAGCCCCACCAACACCAGACTATAAAGGATGATGTGGCGCTTGGTGACCGCTTCGCCGCGCACGGCCGGCAACATGGGAATGCCGACGCGCGCATACTCGTCCTTCTTCATCAGCGCCAGGCTCCAAAAGTGCGGCGGCGTCCACACGAAAATGATGAGGAACAAAAGGAAGGCCGTGAGATCGAGGTGGTGCGTGACGGCCGCCCACCCGACCAAAGGAGGAACGGAGCCCGCCGCTCCCCCGACGACGATATTTTGCGGCGTCGTGCGCTTCAGCCAGACGGTGTACACCAGCACGTAGTACAAGATGCCGACCAGCGACAAGACCGCCGCCAGGTAGTTGACCGTCAGGGCGAGTTCCACAAAGGCGAGTACCCCCAGCACGATGCCGAACGCCAGCGCCCGTTCCGGGCGGACTCTGCCGCTCGGAATGGGCCGCAAACGGGTGCGCGACATTTGCGCGTCGATGTCGCGATCCCAGTACATGTTGATGGCGCCGGACGACGCGGCGGCGAGCGCCCCGCCCACTAGCGTCCACAGGACCAGCGAAAGGGACGGGAAGCCGCCGGCCGCGATCATCATCGCCGTGAGCGTGGTGAACAGCAGCAGCGACATGACGTTGAGTTTGGTCAACGCCAGGTAGTTGCTCACGACCGCCCAGGCGCCGCTCGGAACAGCCTTGCTGGAGTGCGTGTCCGCTTCTGCGGCTTGCGCAAGCGGTTGGCGAGAGGCGCGATAGGCGATCAGCGCGAGCAGCGCGGCGAGCAGTGCGCCGTTGGCTTCATGGACGGCGCGCAGCACAGGCTGCAGCCCGGAGAGCACCGTCAGTACCCCGAGCCCGACCTGCAAGGCAACGACCAAGAGCGCGGTCCACAGCAGCGCGCGCAGCTCGCGGCTAGTGCCGCGCAAGTTCAAGCCGGTGATGCCTAGCATGAGCACGATGACTGCGGTCGCATAGGCAGCCACGCGGTGGTTCATGTGGATGTGCTGCAAGACATCCTGCGCCGGCTGCCACCCGTTGCAGAGCGGAAATTTGCTGCACGCGAGACCGGCGTGCGACGCGCTCATGTAGCCACCCGCGAAGACGGCGCCGAACGCGAGCACGGCGCTCAAGAGCGCGATGCGGCCGAGCACGGGCGAAGCGGTTCCCAGCGGCAGACGCGCGCCCTCCTGCCGTGCAGCGACGAAGACGGCATACGCGAAGAGCGCGAGCGTCGTGAAGGTGGCGATGCCCACGACGAGATGAGCCGCGACGCTCGGAGGATTGTTGGCG
>DATGHT010000254.1:0-2002 GCA_035307865.1 Candidatus Eremiobacteraceae bacterium
AGAACACCCGCGCCATGCAAGCCGCCCTCGCGACCACCGCTTACAAAGCGGGGCAGTCGGTCGCGCTCTTCCTGCCGTGTTACTGTGACGTGCTCTATCCGGACGTCGGACGCGCGTGCGTCGCGCTATTCGAGCGCCTTGGCATTCCGCTTGCATATCCGTTCACGCAAACGTGCTGCGGCCAGCCCGCTTTCAACGGTGGCTTCTGGCGCGAAGCCGCAACGACCGCCCGGCACTTCGCTGCGGTGTTTGCGCCGTACGATTGGGTCGTCGTGCCTTCCGGATCGTGCGGCGCGATGGCAAACGTCTTCTACCGCTATATGGACGAGCAATCTCCCGCCGCCCACGTCGGCGCGCGAGTATACGATCTCGCTTCCTTCCTGGTAGATAAGCTCGGGCTCAGCGATGTGGGAGCGCGCTTTCCGCATCGCGTGACGTATCTCGACGGCTGTCACGGCCGCCGCGAGCTCGGCGCGACGGCTGCGGCCGTCACGCTGCTCAAGTCGGTGCGCGAGCTGGAATTCGTCGAGCTGCCGGCGGTCGAGGAATGCTGCGGATTCGGCGGGGCGTTCAGCGTCAAATTCGACGAGCTTTCGGCTTCCATGGGACTCGCGAAGTGCCGTAACATTCTCGCTTCAGGCGCCGACGTGCTGACGTCGGGTGACGCGAGCTGCCTGATGCATGTGAGCGGACTTTTCGGCAAGGCTACCCTCCCTGCGGTGCGCGACGTGAGAATCTTGCACCTGGCACAGATTCTCGCGATGGCATAAAATGGCGGCGCAGCCGCACGCTCCAGCCGCGAGTTCGTTCGAGCGGCCGCAGCCCAGCGAGTCGCTCGCAGCGACGCTGCAGCGTTCGGTTGATCTGAAGCGTACGGCCGAGGAGCAAGTCGATTGGGCGAGTTTGCGGCAGCATGCGCATGCCATCAAAAAATATACGATCGAACATCTCGACACCGTGCTGCTCGAGTTCGAGCAATCGTTGCGGGCTCGGGGAGCTACCGTCTTGTGGGCAGCCACGCGCGAAGAAGCGGTTGCGCACGTGCGTGACATCTGCAAGCAGCATGGCGCGACGAGTGTGGTGAAGGGCAAGTCGATGCTTTCCGAAGAGATCGAGCTGAATGCCGGCTTGGACCGTGCCGGCATCGCCGCCGTGGAAAGCGACCTTGGGGAATTCATCGTCCAGCTCGCCGGCCAGCGGCCGTCGCACATCGTCGGTCCCGCCCTGCATCTGAACCGCCGCGACGTCGGAACGATCTTTGCTGAAAAACTCGGGCTCCCGTTCAGCGACGATCCACAGGCATTGATGACCGCAGCGCGGCTTCATCTGCGGCGGCGTTACTTCGAAGCCGGCATCGGCATCACCGGGGTGAACTTTGCGGCCGCGGACACGGGCACGATCGTCGTGGTCGAGAACGAAGGCAACGGCGGATTGTCGGCGTCCATTCCTCCCGTGCACGTTTGCCTGATGGGCATCGAGAAAGTCATACCGCGCTTGGCCGACTTGCCGGTCTTCTTGCGGCTGCTGGCGCGCGCCGGCACCGGGCAAAAGCTCACCACGTACACGCACTATTTCTTAGGCCCCGAGGACGGCAAGCAGCTCTACTGCATTTTGATCGATGCGGGCCGTACGCGTATTTTAGCCGACCGCCGCCTGCGGGAATCGCTGTTCTGCATTCGCTGCGGCGCCTGCCTCAACGTCTGCCCGGTCTACCGCCGTGCGGGCGGCTGGGCGTATGGTTCGGCGTATTCGGGGCCGATCGGTGCCGTCGTCACGCCGCTACTGGAGGGCCTTTCCGCTGCCGCACAGCTCCCGTTCGCGTCGACCTTGTGCGGCGCGTGCAAGCAAGAGTGTCCGGTGGACATCGACTTGCCGCACCAACTCGCATACCTGCGCCAGCGCGTCGTCGAAGAAACCGTGCAGCCCGATGCCGCCGAACGATCGCTCATGCGCGCGTTCGCCTTCTGCATGCAGCGCTTGTGGACGTATGGGATCGCGCTCG
>DATGHT010000255.1:0-9136 GCA_035307865.1 Candidatus Eremiobacteraceae bacterium
GCGCAGATCGACGATGATGCGATCCGCCTGCACGCGCACGACGCCGTCGTTGAGGTCGGCCGTCCCTTGCGCGTCCAAGACGACATGGCCGGCATAAAAACCGACCGTCTGCGCGGACACCGTGAGGGTTGGGTGCAGCGCTGCGCTGCGCGCCGCGCTCGCCGGCAACCATGCGAGCATCGCGCACACGACAATGATGAAGAATCTTGCCGCCCCGTGGCAGTGCGGCAATCCTACCTGGCTCCGTTCAGGTACGCCTCGGTGGCGGCACCGAGCCGGCGAATCCCCTCCACCAGCATGTCATCCGATGCGTTGCTGAAGTTGAGCCGCATGGTATTGCGAACGTCTTGATTCACCCAGAACGGCGCTCCGGGGACAAACGCCACCTTGCTGCGCCCGGCCAGGGTCAGCAACTCTTCGGTGTCGACTTGCTTGGGCAGCGTCGCCCACAAGAAGAGGCCTCCGTCCGGCCGCGTCCAGCTCGTCCCTTTGGGCATGAAACGTGCCAGCGATTCGAGCATGAGATCGCGCCGGCGCGCGTAGACCGGCAGCATCTGCGCGACGTGCGCCTCGAACACGCCCGGTTTGCGCGCATAGGCGTACACGGCGCGCTGCGTAAAGCTCGAGGTATGTAAGTCGGCGGCTTGTTTTGCCGGCACGACCTTCTCAAAGACGTGACGCTCGGGAATCACGAGCCACGCCACGCGCATGCCGGGTGCGATCGTCTTGCTGACCGTGCTCATGTAGATGCAATTGGCCGATTGCGCGAGCGCGGTGAGCGAAGGAATCGATTCGCCGGAGTAGCGCAGGCGGCCATAGGGATCGTCTTCGTAAATGGGAATGCCGTGCTCGGCCGCGATCGCGACGACTTCCTTGCGACGCTGCAGCGTCAACGTGATCCCGCTCGGATTCTGGAAGTTGGGCACGAGGTACAGCAGCTTGGGTTTTTGTTTTGCCTCGCGCAACACGCGGATGAGATCGCTCGTGACGATGCCCTCGTCGTCCGTTGCGACGTTGATGTAGTTCGCCTCGTAGGCGTCGAAGGCTTGGATGGCGCCGAGGTACGCCGGATTTTCGATGATGACCGAATCGCCGGGATCGAGCAGGACCTTACCGATGAGGTCGAGGCCCTGCTGCGACCCGCTGATGATGAGGACTTGATCGGGCGTGCACGCGATGTTGTTGACGCGCGCCAGATACTCGCAGATCCAGTGGCGCAGCGGCAAGTAGCCTTCGGTCACGCTGTACTGCAGCGCCGCCGGCCCGTCTTCGGCCAGCACCTCTTGACAGGCTTCCGCGAATTGCTTGACGGGAAAAAGTTCGGGCGCCGGCAGTCCGCCTGCGAACGAGATCACGTCCGGCATTTCGGTGACCTTCAGGATCTCGCGGATCGCGCTCGCTTTGAGCCGTCCCATGCGTCGCGCGAGGCGAAACACGTTGAGGTCGAGAGCGGGGTTCGGAGCGGCCAAAGACATGCGGACCTCGTTTGTTTTTACGCGCTCTCGTGATGAACGGGCGCAGGCCGGGGAATACCCGCGTCCATTCTTCGCGATACCGGCCTATCCCCGTGCGATGGACTGGAAGGCCCTGGTGTTTGGGTGAGGGGTCGCACTTTATGTGAAAGAGAACTGCAGGCACGCGACCATGCGTATTGCCTATTTCGATTGCTTCGCCGGCGCGAGCGGCAACATGATTCTGGGCAGCCTCGTGGACGCCGGTCTGAGTGTTACTGCGTTGGAGCGCGAATTGCGGCGCCTGCCCGTGCAAGGCTGGTCGATTCGCGCCGAACGCGTGCGCAAGCGGGGCCTGGCCGCATTGTATCTCGACGTGCATGTTCCCGGCGAAGACGCAGCGCATGACGATCGTGCGCATCCCGCTGAACACCACCACGAAGGCATGGCCCATCGCAAGCTGGGCGACGTGCTCGCAATTCTGCGGGCCGCGAGATTTCCGCAAAAACTGGAAACGACCGCGGAAAAAATCTACCGTCGCTTGGCAGAAGCGGAAGCGCGAGTGCACGGCGAGCCGGCGGAGCAAGTGCTCTTCCACGAAGTCGGCCAAGTTGACGCCATCATCGACGTCGCGGGAGCGGTGCTTGCGCTCGACCTGCTCGGCATTGAAGCGGTCTATGCGTCGGCCTTGCCGCTCGGCACCGGGCGGATTTCCAGCGCCCATGGCGTGATGCCCTCACCTGCACCCGCGACGCTGGAGCTGCTGCGCGGCTTGCCGACCTATCAGCTCGACGCGGCGGAGGAGTTCGTCACTCCCACGGGCGCGGCCATTCTCACGACGCTTGCATCCTTCGAGCAGCGGCCGCCGATGCGTTTAACGCAGATCGGTTACGGCAGCGGCCGCTCCGACTTTCAATTTCCCAACGTGCTGCGCGTGCTCGTCGGTGAAACGGATGACGTCCAGAGCGCGGCCGATCGCCAAGGGAGCAACGGGCAGGCCGCCGCGAGCGAAGTCGTGCAGCTCGAAGCGAACATCGACGACATGAACCCGCAGCTCTACGAGGCCGTCATGGAGCGGTTGTTCGCGGCCGGCGCGCTCGACGTGTGGACGCATCCGGTGAGCATGAAGAAGGGTAGGACGGGAACGGTGCTGAGCATGTTGGCGGCGCCGGAGCGCGCCGACGAACTGGCCGCGCTCGTGCTCGCCGAGACGAGCAGCATCGGCGTCCGCCGTTGGAGTACGCTGCGCGACGCGCTGCCGCGCCGCGAGGAGCTCGTGGAAACCTCTCTCGGCTCGGTGCGCGTCAAGCTCGTAGAAACACCCGCCGGCATTCGCGCCCGCCCCGAATACGACGACTGCCGCCGCATCGCCGAACAAAAACAGATGGCCCTTCTCGACGTCATGCGCGACGTCGAGTGCGACGTCGCAGCCTGGCTGCGCAACCGCGAGCGCGTGTGAACGTACCGCGCATACGGCTGGACGTTCCTATCCGGGGTTCGTTCAACTTGCGTCGCTTTTCGACGAGCGCAGTGCTGGTCGTGGGCTCAGCGCTCGTGGCCAATGTCTTTTCATACGTTTTCCATTTCGTGCTCTCGCGCAAACTCGGCCCAGATCAGTACGGCACCCTTGCGACCATGATGGTGGTCGGGGGAATCTTTGGTGTCTTGGGTTCGTCGGTCGGCACGGTCGCGATGCAAGAAGCCGCGCGCATGTGGTCTGCCCATCTCGACGACCTCATTCCGCAGTTCGTGCGCAAGACCGGAAAATTCGTGCTCGGGTTCGCCGCAATCGTCGCCATCGCGCTCGTGGTCGTGAGCGTACCGCTCGGCGCGTACCTGCACGTCGTCAAAGCCACGATTTGGTTGACCGTTGCGACATGGGTCGCGCTGACATTGCTCGAGTTGTACGCGCGCGGGAGCGCGCAAGGCGCGCACCGCTTCGCGATTTTTTCCGCGTCGACGTTGAGCGAAGGCATCCTCAAAGTCGTCCTTGCGGTGACGTTCGTGCTGGCAGGCTATGGGGTAGGTGGTGCGCTGGGCGGGCTGCTGTGCGCCACACTCATCGGTCTGCTCGTGGCCGCAGTCCCTATGTCGCTCGGCGGCCGTCACGAGGACCAGCACGTGCCGGAGCACCTGCGGCTCGGAGGCGATGCGTTGCGCGTGCTCGCGATCAACGTCGCGGCGAGCGCGTTGTTGTTCATCGACCTGTTGTTCGCCAAGCATCACTTGAGCGGTGCCGCTGCCGGTTATTTCGGTGCCGCCGGGACGGTGGCGAAAACCATTCCCTATTCGGTGGGCTTGATCGCGCTTATCCTCATGCCGGCGGCGGCGGCGGCGCGCCACAGCAGCCGCGAATCCCTGCGCCACATCTTACTCGTCGCCACGCTGCTGGCGGGGTGTGCGATCGCGGTTGCGCTCGCGATCATCGTACTGTTTCCGCAGCAGCTGATCGGCATCACCTACGGACAGCGCTTCAGCGGGGCGATCCCGCTGCTGCGATTGTATGCGATCGACGAAGCGCTGCTCGCGCTGTGGGCGATCGCAAGCAGTTACCTGATCGCGATCGGGCAATACCGGCTGTTTTCGTACTTGAGCGCAGCGGTCGTCGTCGAAGCAGGCTGCATGGCGCTGTTTGGCTCGACGCCCGTGCGCTTGCTCACGATCGCGATCGCAGTGAATGCGCTGCTGGTGCCGGCGGTGTGGGCGCTTGCGCTACGGTCGCTGCGCGCGTTGCCGCAGGCGGCAAACCCCCCGGCTGCCGAAACCAACAACGAACCTTCCTCTGCGAAAGGCCCTGAATTCGTATGAACCACCGGCGCGCGCCCAGCGACGGTCACGTTTTCTATCGCAAGCTGCAGCGCACGCCGCCGCTCATCGTGCGTGGCGAGGGCGTGTATCTCTTCGATGAAAACGGCAAGCGTTATCTGGATGCGTGCGGCGGCGCGATGGTCGCCAACGTCGGCCACGGCGTGCGCGAGATCGGGGACGCTATCGGCGCACAGGCCGCGACGCTCGCGTACGTCAACGGCACGGCGTTCACGAACCTGCCGGCGGAGGCGCTGGCAGACGCGCTCATCGCGAAAGCGCCGCCCGGCATCACGAAGGCCTATTTCTTGAGCAGCGGATCCGAGGCGGTCGAAGCGGCGTTGAAGCTCGCGCGCCAGTACCATGTCGAACGCGGCGAGCTGTCGCGACGCACGATCATCGCTCGCACACCCGGCTATCACGGCAACACGCTGTTGGCGTTGTCCGCATCCGCTCGGCCGCACTATCGGGAAGTCTATCAACCCTGGCTGCTCGACGTTCGCATGATTGATGCGCCCTATCCGTACCGCGCAGCTGCGCAGGGTGAATTGGCGCCCGCCATGAGCGGCGAAGCGCTCGAGGCTGCCATCTTGGAGTGTGGTGCGAACAACGTCGCCGCGTTCATCGCCGAGCCTATCGGCGGCTCGTCCACGGGGGCATCGGTACCCCCGCCGCAACATTACGCACGCATTCGCGAGATCTGCGATCGCTACGGCGTTCTTTTCATCGCAGACGAAGTGTTGACGGGCGCGGGCCGCACGGGCAAGTTCTTCTCGCTGGAGCATTTCCGCGACCGTGCCGGCAGTCCGATCGCACCCGACATCATCACGATGGGCAAAGGACTCAACGGCGGCTATGTCGCGCTGTCCGCACTGCTTGCGAGCAAGAAGATCTTCGACACCATCGCCGCAGGCAAATACGGCGGACTCGTGCACGCCCAAACATATTCGCACCACGCCGTTGCCTGCGCTGCCGGGCTCGCCACGCTGTCGTACTTAGAGAAGCACCGACTCGTGGAGCGCGCGGCGCAGATGGGAAGCGTGTTGCACGAGCGCCTACGCTCGCTGCAGAACGAAGGCGCTGGCGCGAGCATCGTCGGAGACGTGCGCGGCAAGGGGATGTTGGCGGGCATCGAGTTCGTCGCCGACCGCGAGACGAAGGCGCCCTTTCCACGCAGCCTCAAGATGGTCGAGCGCTTGGTCGAAGCGGGGTTGCAGCGCGGACTCGTGCTCTGGCCCAACACCGGCCACGCCGACGGCATCAACGGCGACCTGGTGATGATCGCCCCCTCCTTCACCATCAGCGAGGAGCAAATCGAAGAGTTGGTCACGCTATTGCGCACGAGCCTCGAAGACGTCGCACGCGATCTTCCGGCTGCCGCCGGCAAGGTTGCCGCCCACTGAAGAAAAGGAAGCATCATGAGCACTCAAGCTCCGGTCAAACAACTTAAGATCACTTACTCGGCCATCGGCGGCAACATGGATGAGATTCACGCCGCGTTCGACGCCGCGCTTGCCACGGTGCGCGGCGAGCTCGGCAAGACGCACGAGCTCTACGTCAGCGGGCAGCTGCATCGTGGTGAAGGCCGCTCGTTTCAGACACGATCGCCCATAGACCACGAGGTTCTCGTTGGCGAATTCACCACCGCGAATGACGCGCAGATCGATCAGGCCGTGAAAGCCGCCAAGCGCGCGCAGAAAGCCTGGGGCTTGACGCCGTGGCAGGAGCGCGTCGCGATCTTACGCCGCGCAGCTGAGAATATTCGCAAACGGCGCTACGAACTCGCAGCCATCATGAGCATCGAAGTCGGCAAGAGCCGGCTCGAGTCGCTCGGCGACGCCGAAGAATCCGCCGACCTCATCGACTACTATGCGGATCAAATGCAAGAGGCGCACGGCTACGAGCGGCCATTGGGCCAGCTGTCGCCCAACGAACGAACCGCGGACGTCTTGCGGCCCTACGGCGTTTTTGTCGTCATCGCGCCCTTCAATTTTCCGCTGGCATTGTCGACCGGCATGTCGAGCGCGGCGTTGCTGGCGGGCAACGCAGTCGTGTACAAGCCTTCCATCCAAGCGCCGCTCACCGGCGCCCAGCTGGCGCGAGCATATCACGATGCCGGCGTTCCGGCAGGCGTCTTCAATTTGCTCTTCGGTTCGGGTGAGGCGGTCGGCGAACCACTGATCCGCCACCCGTTGGTGGACGGCATCGCGTTTACCGGATCGAAAGACGTCGGCATGCGTTTGCTGCGCGAGTTCGGCGCGAGCGGACGGTACCCCAAGCCATGCTTGGGTGAGCTCGGCGGCAAGAACGCAGCGATCATCAGCGCCAGCGCGGACCTCGACGCCGCGAGTGACGGCGTCATGCGCTCGGCATTTGGGCTGCAAGGGCAAAAGTGCAGCGCCTGCTCGCGCGCCTATGTGGATGCGCGCGTCGCCGATCGCTTCTTGGAACTGCTCGTAAACAAGACCAAGGCCATCGTGATCGGGGATCCGACGCAGCGTGACGTCTATTTCGGACCGGTCATCAACGAGAACTCCGTCAAGAAATATATCGAGAGCACCGAGTCCGCGCGCGCGAGCGGCGCGATACTCATCGGGGGCGAGCGCTTGCGAACGTCGCCGCTGGACCGCGGCTGGTACGTCGCTCCGGCAGTCGCGCGCCTGCCGCTCGAGCACGAGCTGTTCGGGCGCGAGCTGTTCCTGCCGTTTCTGTCCGTCGGCATCACCAAGAGCTTCGATGAGGCGCTGCAGCAAGCGAACAATTCTGAGCTCGGATTGTGCGGCGGATTATTTTCGCAAGACGACGCCGAGATACAACGCTTTTTCAACGAGATGGAAGCGGGCGTGCTGTACGTGAACCGCCGCACCGGCGCAACCACCGGTGCCTGGCCGGGCGTGCAGTCGTTTTGTGGTTGGAAGGGCTCGGGCATCACCGGCAAGGGCGGTTGCGGGCCGTATTACGTCGCGCAATTCATGCGCGAACAAAGCCGCACGCGCATGGTTTGAGTCGCAACGCTTAACGACAAATGTAGCCGCGTGCGCGCGTGACGCATACGCGCGCAACGGCGTATGACAGGTCCCGCGTAGCGGAAATCGAAACACAAATACCACGATCCGGGGCGGTTTTTTAATCGCCCCTCGCTTCACTCACGTCAAGAAAGCCTCGCACTATGGCAAAGAGCTACCCGTCTATCAGCACGCCGCCGCCCGGCCCCAAAGCGCGCCGCATTATCGAGCGGGACGCAGCCTTTGCCTCGCCTTCCTATATAAAGGAATATCCGCTGGTCGTCGAGCGTGGCGAGGGCGCCATGATCGAGGACGTGGACGGCAACCGCTATTTGGATTTCATGGCGGGCATCGCGGTCGCATCGACCGGTCACAGCCATCCCAAGGTCGTGGCCGCCATCGAAACTGCTGCGAAGAAGTTCTTGCATATCTGTTCGACGGATTTCTATTACCCGGCGTTCGCTCGCGTGTGCGAGCGCCTCGCGAAGCTCGCGCCCGGACCGGAGCCCAAGAAAGTATTTCTGACGAACTCCGGAACCGAAGCGACCGAAGGCGCGATCAAGCTCGCACGCTCTCATACGCGGCGGCAAAACATCATCGCGTTTCGGGGCGGCTTTCACGGGCGGACGATGGGCGCCATTTCGCTCGACGCCAGTAAGGTGCGCTACCGTGCAGGCTTTGGTCCGTTGCTGCCGGGCGTCTATCATTTGCCGTACGCCGATCCGTATCGCTGCCCGCTCGGCCACAAGGCGAACGAGTGCCGCGATTCGCTCGCCTGCTGTCTCGAAGCGGCGGAGTCACTGTTCCGCGAGCGCTTGGATCCGCACGAAGTCGCCGCAGTATTCATCGAACCGATCTTGGGCGAGGGCGGCTATATCATCCCGCCGCGCGCATTCTTGCAGCATTGGCGCGAGTTCTGCGATCGCTACGGCGCCGTGCTGGTGTTTGACGAAGTGCAGTCCGGCATGGGGCGGACCGGTTTCATGTTCGCGTCGCAGTTGTTCGACGTGACGCCGGACGTGACGCTGCTCGCCAAAGGCTTGGCATCCGGTATGCCATTGGGCGCGATCATCGCCAAAGAATCGGTCATGACCTGGAAACGCGGAACCCACGGCAGCACCTTCGGCGGCAATCCGGTGTGCTGCGCCGCAGCCGAAGCGACGATCGACCTCATCGAAGGCTCGCTGCTGCACAACGCAGCACGCGTCGGGAAAGTGCTGCTCGACGGCGCCCGCGAGTTGCAACGAAAACACGACGTCATCGGCGACGTGCGCGGCGCCGGGCTCATGATCGGCATCGAGTTCGTCGAAGATCGTCAGACGAAAGAACCCAAACACCTCATCGTGACGCACATCGAGCGGCACGCGTTCGAAAAGGGACTGCTCTTGCTGGGTTGCGGGCAGAGCACCATCCGCATCGCTCCGCCGCTCGTGATAGACGAGGAAGACGCACGCACCGGCTTGCGCATTTTGGACGAAGTGTTGACAGAACTGCGGGTTCCCGCTTAGCTTGGGCGACCAAAAAGTCATGTCGATGCACGATGCAGTGGCGCGCTTCGTGCGCGACGGCGATACGGTCGTCATCGAAGGCTTCACCCACCTCATCTGCTTTGCTGCGGCGCACGAGATCATCCGGCAGCGGCGGCGCGAGCTCACGCTGTGCCGGCTCACACCGGACCTCATCTACGATCAGCTCATCGCCGCGGGCTGCGCCAAGAAGCTCGTTTTCTCGTGGGCCGGCAATCCCGGCGTCGGCTCGCTGCACGCGTTGCGGCGCGCCGTTGAGAAGGCGCAGCCTGCCCCGTTGGCGCTCGAAGAATATTCGCACTTCGGACTGGTCGCTCGGCTGTCGGCCGGTTCTGCGGGTTTGCCGTTT
>DATGHT010000256.1:0-6191 GCA_035307865.1 Candidatus Eremiobacteraceae bacterium
TCAAGCCGGCTGCGTTGAGCTTCGTGACCGCCGCCATCGCGTCGTCCAAACTCTCGCCCGCGACGAAACGACGGGCGAGGAAGAAAAGGCGGCGTTGCAGGCCGGGATTCGCGTTGAGCACGTCGGCGATGGTCGCCATGGCGAGACGCGTTACGGCAAAAGCACCGCGCGCGCCTTTCCAACGCAGGCGGCGAAATGGTCTTCCTTAGATTGCGCGCGGGTGCAGCCGGTGATTACTTGAGGTATTTGCGCCCGTTTGGATCCGCGAGCTCGGCGGCCGTGGTCCAGTAGACGTGGTTGCGCAGCGGTCCCTGTTTGATCAGCACTTGGACCTCAGTATCGTCGTGATCGCGGTAACGGAACGGATGCACCTCTCCGACCAATCCCTGCGTGCCGTTGTCCACCGCGAGCGAACGCTGCCTCGCGCGATCGACCGCCGGCTGCTGCTCGTCGGATTTGGCTCCGCTCAGCGAAGCGTCGATGGACGCGCGCAAGAACGTCTCGAGCCATCCTTGATCGGGATATGCCCACGCCGAATGCTGACCCGATGAGGAGGCATCGAACCTCACTTGGTCGCCCGGTTTGGGTGCGTGCGAATACGGGTTTGCAAGCGACAGGGTGGTCGCTGCGATGCTCGCCGCGAGAGCAAGCGTCACAGCAATGATAGCAGGCAGACTCTTCAATCTCATGTGATCAAGGCCTCGGAGTGATCGTGGGAGCGACCGAACCCACGGGAGCGGCGGTCGTGTAGTTTGCGGTGGGGGCCGGCGTCGCGACGGCGCGCGCCGACGGTCCAGCGTAGCGCGCCGGCGCTGAAGCGCCTGCGGTCGAGCCGCCACACAAACTCGTCAAAGCATCGCGAGCCTCGGGCAACGATGGCTGCGAGCTCAAACGGGTGTAGGTCGCCACGTAGGCGACCCCATTCCAAATGGTGGCCATTTGTTCGTAGATCAGCAGCCTACCGCGCAAGGTCGCGGCGTAGGTGAGGTAGGTTGACGGATGCGATCCGCACACCGTCGCATGCTGCACGTGGCCGAATTGAACGTCCGGTAGCATGGCCTTGAGCATCTGCACGCCGCCGTTTGTGTAGTCGTCCAGCGAGCCACGGGCACGCTCGGCGATGATGCTGATGTTTTGGTGGAAAGACCCGGTGTCCGGGTGCACCCACATGCCGATGCCGTGGCCGGGCTTGGCGATGGCTTTCCAGCCGGAAGGCGGCATGAAGACATAGCCGGCCGCGCGCACCGCCTGGGTGGGCGAGCACAGCGCGAAAACGGCCACGCAAATCGCAGCCTGCATGAGTCGTCGAAGTCGTAGGCTCATATCGTCCCCCTGCATGCATTATCGGCAGATCGTCCATGAATCGCCGACGCTGACGATGCCGGGTTCGCGAACCCGGCAATACAGGCCGAAGCGAGCCTCGTGATTTCGCACGATGAGCGCCAGAAAATCCGGGCTGGTGACGAGGGTGTCCGGATCGATGGTCGTGAGCACGCAACGCTCGCAAGGCACGACGCCTTCAAATGCTGCGCTGCCCGCTTGCAACGTGTTGCCCGCCCACTGCAACTCCACGAACGGTTCGACGTCGTCGCCGTCGATGATGATATTCGGCCGAAAGCGCAAGGGATTGACGGGTGCATCCCACTCGCGTGCCAGCGCGCGCACCGATGCCGCGTTGATCACCAAAAGGTCGTGTGCGTCGTGGAAGTTGTTTGCGCCGGAACGTTCGATGTCAAACGGACGGTGGAGCGCTGTTCGCAACTGGGCTTGAAATGCCGGATCGTCGACGCGGCGGCTTTCACCGGCAGGCGTGCGCACGAGTACCTCGTCGTTTGCCGTGACGAGCGCCTGAAACGACAGCAGCGCGGATTCCCGGCGCGCCGTCAATTTCTTCCCGTCGAGCTTCTCGCTGCGATCGACGAGCGCATAGCTGCGATCGAAGAGCATGCCGCCAAGATTGACTTGGACGGAGGTCAACGCCTCGCCGGCCAATGATTTGACCGGATAGCGCATCAGTTGCGTGATTTGCACGTCACTCGAATGTGCCGGAACATAATGACACTTTCCTTTTCGAGGCGCGAGCGCGCAGCATTCGGCCTTGCGCTCGTGCTGACCAGCATCGTTTTTGCCGGTCGCGTACCCCAAGCGGCGCGAACGGCGCAGCTCGCGCTGCCCCGCGCTGCCGCGCCGCCGAATCCAACGGTGGTCGCCGGCTTGCCACAGCATGCCTTCATGCACTTCTTGCTGATGCCGCTGGGAGGCTTGGACGGAGCGCTCGTAGGCCGCGCAGCATGCGAGCCGCATGGACCGCGCGCTGCGTTCGTGGCGGCATTTCCCGGTGCGACGATCCAAGGAGATTGGCGCAGCCTCAACCCCTCGCGAGCATTCCTCTTCGATCCCGGTGCCCGGCTGCTGACGGCATTGCCGAGCACAGGGGATGCACGCAGGGTGAGCTGGACCGCCGCGGGCACGCTGCGGTTGCTCGATGCGGCGGGCGATCGCATCCTGCACCTGGCCGCGGCGACTCGCTACCAGCTGCCGGCCTTGCGCATGGCTTCGCCCGACACGGTCACGATGACGGATGTGGTCGCCCAAGCGGGTGACGGCAGGCTGCTGCTCGCGCGCAACTCCGCCGGCCGCTTTGCGGCCCTGCAAGTCGGGGCGCGAACATTTCGTTTCGAGGGGGTGTGCGCCGCCGGCGCTTACGCGTTCATCGGCGGATACGTCGTTTGGGTGGACCATTCCAAATCGACCGCAGCATCGCTCTCACGCAGCGGACCGGATGCGTTTGCTGCGCCGAGCTTTGCGGGCTCTGCTTATGGCGATGCCATCACACCGCTGTTGCCGCTGGGGCATGCGGTGTATCAAGGCAACTACCGCAGCGGCCGCATGTACCTTGCCTTTACCTACGGCATGCAGCGTATCGTGGCAGAAACCGGCGATCTCCTCTCCTTCAGCTTTCCACGCTTGCCGGCGGAGCCGATCTACACGGTCGGCGACGGCCTCGGCGCAGATGACAATGGGGATCTCTATTTCGCGAGACCCGAGGACGGCCAGGTCTTGTATTGGCGCAGCGGCCGCTACGTGCGCGAGCCGTTGCAATTTCCCGCAGGCAACGGCAATGAAGCGCAACTGTTCGCCGCGATGCAGATCGTTGCGGCCCAAGATCCGCTATGGCCGCCCTTGCGACCCGACGAGGATGCCTTGGACGCCGCACTGCTCAACTGGCGGATCTATCCGATCGGCGACTCGCTGGGCGAACGCTGGATCGCTTCCTATTTAGGCAGGCTCATGCGCAGCGACGCCGCCGGACATTTCACGTACCTGGAGCCGCCGCGCTTTCCGTTTGCGCTGCTGGGCCGCAGCGACGACGGACGGTTGTGGGGCGCTGCGCCGCTCGCGCGTACGTTCTCCGATGGCGCTTTCAGCGCGGCCACGTCGGCGCTATTTTGGTCGCGAGACGGCAAGCGCTGGTCCGACGCAGGGCAGCTTCCCGGCGACGCCGGTGCGGTGGGATTGAATCATCATACCGCCTGGGTAGCGCTCACGCAGCCATGGCTCGGCCGGCCGGCGATCGCCCTGCTGCGGCTCGGTGACGCGAATGCGAGCCTGACCGCCGGGACCTATGCGGGCGAGCAGCTTTTCTTTGCAGCGCTCCCCAGCGGTTTTTATCTCGTGTGGGGCGCCACTCCGGGGCGGCGGCTTGACGCCCAACAAGGCCCATTATCGGCGTACAAGGTCGATGCCGCCTTGCTCGCGGCGGATGCAGGCTCAGGCGCGAACCCGTTCACCACGCAACTCCTCCAGCCGGCTCGCGATCCATCGCTCCCGCCCGCGCAGTTCATGATTGCCGACGGCGACGCGATCTTGCAACCGACGCTGCACTGGCTCCAGTCCGTGAGCGCCGGACGGCACGCAACGCTCGTGACCAACGTGGGCGGCTCAGCAGCCGATCCCGCGCGCATCAGCGTGCTTTCACCTGAACAGGAGCGCGCCTACGCGATAAAATATGCCGGCCGCTGCTACCCTTTCGCGTCCGTGCTCGTCACTTTGGATCAACAGGGAGCCCTCGTGCGTCGCGTGCTGATGCGGGGCCCTTTGTCGCTCGACGAAAGCGTGGAACGTTGGACGAAGAACGACGCCGGCGAGTGGACGCTCGCCGGTTCGCAACGCTAGGCGCCGGGTCTAGTAACCGCTCGGGCTGGGCGGCGTGAACGGCGTCGGCGAAGCAGCGGCGGCCGCGCCAACGACAATCGTCCCCTTCATGTTGGGGTGATACGCACAGCCGTAGTCGTATCTGCCGGCCTTGGCGAAGACGTACTTGAATTGACCGCCACCGTCCAGGTTGCCGGAGTCGAATCCGTTCTTCCCGGGGGCTGCTGCCGTGTGCGCGACCGTGTCTTCGTTCTTGAAGATGACGGTTGCGCCGACGGGCACGTTCAAGGTTGCGGGGTTGAACGCGTAGTTCTTCATGTGCACGACGTAAGGTGCGGTCGAGCTCGACGCGGCCGGCTCGTCGGCCGTCGCAAACGAAGCGCGCGCGACAAGCGCGAGCACTGCGATGGCGCCGATCAAGGCTGCGGCGCGGAGGGTGTTGCGCATAATACTGTACCTCGTCAGAGTTTGGGGTGCACTCCTTCGCCTCTCTGCGTCCAGCCCACTCGCGGCGCTTTCAGCCTTTTTTCACCTTGAGCGCGAGCGGTGCAAGAATGAGGGCGCCTGCGATGCACAAGAGCGCGGAACCACCGAATGCCACGACGGGACCGAACAGCTGCCAGGCCGCTCCGACTCCGGCGCTGGAGAGAAGATCGCCGACGCCGTTCACGGCCGCCAACGCTCCGAAGCCGGTGCCCCGGCGCGCTGCGGGCAGCATCTCGGTCGCAAACGTGCTCTCCATCGGGTCGAGAATTGCAATGCCCAGCGCAGCCAGGACAAAGGCCACGACGACTGCCGAGGGAGATTGCGATGCGACCGCGACTATGGCGGCAACTGCGGCAAACAAGAGGAAAGCCAGCAGCAACAGGCGCCCGCTCCCGAAGCGCTCGCTGAGAACGCTGGCCGGAAAAGCGGCGGCCGCATACAGCACGTTGTGCGAAAGATACAGCGCCGTGGCGATCGCGGTAGCTTTCACCGGCCCGGCGATCGGAGTGAAGGCGTGCATGGCGACGAGTACGAGCAGCGTGGCGGAAAAATTGCCGACGCCGAACACACCGGCGCCCAACAAATATTGTTTGAAACGTGCGGGTAAACCGGCCAGCGCGATGTGCAATGGCTCGCGCGGCGGCACCGTCCTCGGCCGCTCGCGGACCCACAGATACATCGCACCCGCCAGAATGCCGGGAATAAAGCCGAAAAGGATCACCTTGCGCACCGGCATGTGTGCGGCGATCAGGGCGATCGCAAGCGCCGGGCCGATCACCGCCCCCATCGTATCGAGCGCGCGCTGGAACCCGAACGCGCGATTGACGTACCGTGGGTCCGTATCGTCCACGAGCAGCGTGTCGCGAATCGGGCTGCGAAAGCCGCGGCAAATCCAAGCGGCGGCGCGCAGCAGGGCCACCGAGACGATCGAAGCGGCAAAACCGATGGCGGGCATGAAAAGACCGACGCCGAGATAGCCGCCCGCAGTCAGAGCGCGCCGGCGCTTGGTGTAGTCGGCGATCGAACCGCCCCACAACTTGAACGCCGCTGCCAGCCCATCGGCTAGACCCTCGATCGTGCCCAGCGCAAGCGAGCCGCCTCCCAGCGAGGTGACCAAAGCGGGCAGCAAGGGGATGATGAGCTCGTAACATGCATCCGAGAGCAAGCTCGCCAGGCCGATTGCGAAGACGCTAGGGGTGAGCCAAGTCCGGGGATGCCGCGCCGCCGGCGGTGAAGACATCCGCCGGCTGTTCAAAGCGCGCGCAAAAAACCCTCGGCTGTTCGGGTGGAATAAATACCATGCATATAATGAAGGAATTGCTTTCGCAAAAACGTCGCTTGCTCGCCGCGCTTGCGGTCGCGTGCGTGGCGATCGTCGCCGGACCGCTGCGCATGTTGTCCGAACCGGCACGCGCCGATGTCGACGATCAAACGCAGCTCGTTATGCTCAGCAACGCATTGCTGAGCGGCACGTATGCGCTACCGCAACAGCCGCAGGTCCAGCGCCTGGCCATCTACCATGACTACGCGCTCGTCCAGCTCAATACGCA
>DATGHT010000257.1:0-2383 GCA_035307865.1 Candidatus Eremiobacteraceae bacterium
CGTAGAGCGCCTTCCCTGCAAAATGCAGGAGCAGGTACTCGACTTTCGCCTGCAGGATCAGCGTAACGCTCACGCCGCGGGCGGCCGCTTCGGTCAGCGCGCGGCGGAACGTGATGCCGGGAAAGAAATAGGAGTTGGCAATAATGATCTCCCGCTTGGCGTTGCGAATCGCAGCCAGATAAGCCTGCTCTATGTCGCGGCGATGGCGCAAGTTGTCTCGAATCACGAACTTCGCGGTCTGGGAGCCAACGCGCTTGCCGGGAACGCGCTCGGGAAACAGGGGCAGCTCGCTGCCACCGAGCTGCACCAGCTGCACCAGCGCCCACACCCGCTGCATCGTGTATGCGATCGCGGGCAACAGCATGCCCTCGACGCTGACTGCGAAATCGACCCGCGGCGGCTTGTGGCCTGGCGTATTCATGTCGTCGATGACGTTTATGCCGCCGACGAACGCAAGACGGCTGTCGATGTGAGCGAGTTTGCGGTGGAGGCGGCGCAGGCGGTGCGAACGAAACTGCCAGGGCGCTAGCTCGGGGCGGTATTTCAGGAACTCGATGTTGGCCTCGCGCAAGAAGCGCTCGAGCGACGAGGTCAGAAAGAACTTGGCGCCCCAGCCGTCGACCAACAGGCGAACCTTGACGCCGCGAGCAGCGGCGCGCGCCAGTGTGCCTGCGATGCGGCGGCCGGTAGGATCATCGGCGAAGATGTAGCTCTCTAGCCAGACCTCGCGTTCCGCCGAATCGATCGCCTGTTCCAGCGCCTCGAAATACTGGGCGCCGTTGCGCAGTAGCTTGATTCGATTGCCGGAAAAATAGCGATCCACGGAGTCAGCGCGTCGTCTCGCGCGGAGGGCGTTCGAGGTCGAAAGTCGCCGCCAGCGCGGCGTGATCGGAGAGCCTGGCTAGCGGATACGCGTAGTGCACGTCGGCGCCGACAACTGTCAGCGCGCGCGAATAGATCCGATCCAGTCGAAATACCGGCATCACCGCGGGAAAGGTTCGTGCCGGTCGGCCGCGTGCCTCCTCGAACACCTCGACGACGCCGAGTTCGTCCTGCAGCGTGCGGTCCGCTTTGCGCCGCCAGTCGTTGAAATCCCCGGCAAGTATAAGGGGCGCATTCATGGGTACTGCTTCGCGAATGCGTTCGCAGAGTGCGTGAACCTGCCAGCGACGCCCGCGTTCGAAGAGTCCCAGGTGAACATTGATGCAATGCAGAGCAGGCAGCCCGCGTTTGAGTTGCAACACGCAGTGCAACAAGCCGCGGCTTTCAAAGGCATGCGCGGAAATGTCCTGGTTGGCTTGGGCAACAATGGGGAAACGCGAAAGCACCGCATTGCCGTGGTGGCCGTGCTGGTAGACGGCATTGCGGCCGTAGGCGACTTCATGCCATACCTTGTCGGCTATGAACTCGTGTTGCGGCTTGACGGGCCAGTTTCGATAGCGCCTGGCGTGCCGCTTGTGGACACCCTGAACCTCCTGCAGGAACAAGATGTCCGCAGAGAGTCCACGCAACCTTTCGCGCAGCTCGTGAATGACCACCCGCCGCGTTAGATACGAAAAACCCTTGTGAATGTTGTAGGTAGCGACTGTGAAGCGCATAGCGCCTGCCGGGAGACGAAAAGATTTACCCTAATGGTAGCGGCATTTTCCGTATCCCGCCCCGGTCGCGAGACGCCGGTACAGGGGTTGCCGACGGCGGCATGGACGCTGTAAGGTGCCGTTGCCCGTTGCGACCAAAGGGCTAGATGGGCGCAAGGACTCGGAGCGTCCGTCTTTACCGCATACGTCAGAACCACCAAGGAGACCCGCGATGAAGCAACAGACCAACCTTCAAGCCGCCGTCTTGGGACTTCTCGTGCTCGGCCTTGCCGCGAGCACGGCCAGCGCGGCACCGGAGCCGACCAAGGACAAGTGCTACGGCGTAGCCAAGGCCGGCCAGAACGACTGCGCTGCCGGCAAACATGCTTGCGCCGGTCAAAGCACGGTCGACAACGACCCGTTGTCATGGAAATACGTCGAGAAAGGCAGCTGCGAAAAGATGGGCGGCACACTGTCGCCAAAGATGTAAATTCACCTGCGGCGGCGACCCGAGCCGCCGCCGCGTTCTTGCCCTCTCGAGCCCCGTGCCTTCGTTCACCTCGCTGCCGGCCCTTGCGGGCATCGGCTTGCGCGGCCCCCACGTCGCCCAGGTCCGTCACGATCGGCCCGGGATCGCCTGGCTCGAGGTGCACAGCGAGAACTACTTCGTCGATGGTGGTCCCGCGCTCGCAGCGTTGGACGCGGTTCGCGCTGATTATCCCGTGTCGCTGCACGGCGTCGGCATGTCGCTTGGGTCGGCGGACGGGCTCGACCGCGTGCACGTCGCTCGTCTGCGGCAGCTCGCC
>DATGHT010000258.1:0-3772 GCA_035307865.1 Candidatus Eremiobacteraceae bacterium
GCGCGTCGGCAAGCGCTTCACCTTGGGCCGCTCGACGGCCCCCATGCGCGACTTCACGGCCTTGATGCGATCGGCCACGTCCTTGAACGTGCAATCGCTTGCGTACAACTCTTCAAATGAAGCCAGCGCCAGCGCTAGCGACTCTGCCGTGTCCTTCGCCTCGTACAGGTCGCCCAAATTGTAAAGCGCTTCATGGTATTGCGTTTCCGGATAGCCGGGCGTCTCGATGGCCTTCGTGAACCGCTTGGCTGCGGCGGTATCCAGCCCTTGACGTCGCAGGCACAGACCGATCGCATTGTGGCAGAGCACGACGTATTCGGGCTGCCGTTGGATCGATTGCAAGATGACGAGCGCTTCGTCGACCCGGCCGAGTTCGCGGTAGCCGATGCCCAAGCGGTATTTCGCCGCGACGTCGCCGCTCTCGGCATCTTTCTCGAGACGCTCCGCGAATTGCTCGATAAAATCGGCGTTGGATTCGTCAAAGCGCGCGAGCGCGATCAGCAGCTCGACGGCCTCGACGACGCGGCCTTGTGCCGCTTTCGCGAGCGCCAAGCGGTAGCGAGTTGCCGCATGCTCGGGCCGCAAATCAGCGGAGTTCTGCAGCAGCGTTTCCGCCGCTGCGTAGTCGCTGAAACGATCCATGAGCAGACAAGCCAGCTGGTAGGCAGCACCTGCGTGATGCGGGTTCTCATCGAGCGCGCGGCGGTACGCTTCCGCGGCACGCTCGTAATCGCGCTTGCTCACGAGCAGGTCGCCGCGCGCGACGTCATCCACCGACTGCGCGGCTGCGCCGGCGCGCGCGTTGAGGGCGGCGACGCGTTCTTGCAGCGAGGCATCGCCGTGGGCCCAGGTCGCGACCGTCTTGAGCAGCTGCTGCGCTTCCGGCACGCGCGACCAGCCGATCAATTTTTCTGCGGCTTCGACGAGTTGCTCGGCCGCGCCCGAAACGTCGCCTGCTTCATGCAGCAATGCTGCCAATTCTTTGCGATACGGCACCGGGTCGGCCGCGACTTCCGTCAGCCGGCGGCACACGCGCTCGATGTCCGAGGCTGCCTTTGCTTCGTGGTAGCTGCGCAGCGCCAAGTCCAGCAAGCGCAGCGCTTCGGCATGGTTGCCGGCGCGGTCGTACGCCCGCGCCGCCAGCTCGAATGACGCGCCGTCGTGCGGATGAACCGCCAGCATGCGCGGCGCCAGCTCCACCGCGTGCGCGATGTCGTCGCTGCCCAGATACCCCGTCATCGCCTTGCTGTATGCAAGCGCCGCGGCGGTATGGTTGCCAAGACGTTCGTGCAGCGTGCCGAGTTCTTCGCGGAAGCTGGCATCCTCAGGGAAGCGTGCGACCAGATCGGCGTATGCTTCGATCGCCTTGACCGGGTCCGCAGTCGCCGCGAAGTGAGCGTCGTCGCGCTGCAAGGCTGCGGCCGTGCTGCGTTCGGCAAATGACAAGAACAAGTCACCCATGCGCGCTTGTGCGAGCTGCGCCTTCTGCGGATCGGCGAGCGCCAGCATCTTGTAGGCATCTCGCGCCGCAGCGATGTCGCCCAAGTCGCGGCACAGATCGCCGCACACGAGCAGGTAGGATGCGGGCGCTGCGACCTGGTTCGCGCGCTTGCGCGCCTCGCGCAACGCTTGCGCTGCCCGCCCTTCGTGGATGAGGCTTGCGAGGTCGGTCGCGACGTCCAAAGCTAGTTCCCCGTCGGCGGCGAGCGATTCGATGCTGCGCAACGACTCCACGCACGACTCTGCGGGGACGATCGCCGCGACGGCATCGGCGTCGACGTCGATCATCGCCGGGCGCATGGTGGCTTGAGCGTCGATCGTCGCTTGGGTGTCTTGCAGCGCCTGTTGCGCGCTCTCCACTTGCCGCTGGAGCTCAGCCAGTGCGCGCTCCGTTTCCGCTTTGGCTGCTTCCAATTCGAGCACGGTGTTGCGTTTCTCGCTGACTTTCCGGGAGAGATCCGCCAGTGCCTCAGCTTCCGCTGATGCTGCCTTCGCGCGCGAATCTGCGTCGCGCAACGCCGCTTCCAGCGTTGCGATCCGTGCCGCCAGTGCTTCCGCATCGGCCTCGCGCTTGGCGCGCAATGCTTCCGCTTGTTCGGCCGCCGCCTCCGCCGCTGCGCGGCGTTGATCGGCTGCTCCGGTCAGCGATTTCGCTTTCGCAAACGCTTCCTCGATGTCGCGCTTCTTGGCTTCGGCTGCTTCGACCGCGCCCTGCGCCGCTTTCAACTGCTGCGCGAGTGCCGTGACTTTGCTCTGAGCGGCGGCCGCTTCGCTCTCGCGTTTGGCCTGCAGCTTCTCTGCAGCATCGGCGGCCTTTTGCGCTGACTCGGCGGCTTTCTGCGCCGTTTCCGCGGTTTTTTCGGCGGCTGCAGCCGCGGTCTCGGCGTCGTTGCGGCGCCGTTCCGCGGCGGTGACCAAGGGCTTGACCTTGGCATAGGAGTCCTCGAGCAAGCGCTTCTTGCTCTCGGCCGCGTCAATCTGGCCTCGCAACTCGGCGAGCCGGCTCGACAGCTCTGCCGAGTTGGCTTGTGCCGAGCGCGCCTGATCCATGATGTCTTTGAGGTCGGCGCTCGCGTTTTCGGCCTTGTCCTTGGCTTGCGCGATACGCTCTTCAAGCGATTTGTGTGTGGCTGCCGCCGCCGACGCCTGCGCTTCCGTCTGGACGCGCCGCTGCTCGGCGGCCGCGATCTCTTTGCGCAGTTTCTCGGCTTTATTCTCGAGCTCGCCGACCGTCAGCTCGGTGCGGGCACGCTCCGCGTCCTTTTGGCGCGCGGTGTCTTCCACTTCGGCTTGAATCGCATCCAGGTCGGCTTGCGCCTTTTGCCGGCGTGCAGCGATTTCAAGCATCGCTGCTTCGTGCGCGGCTTTCGCTTTGGCGACGTTGTTTTGGATCTGGGCGGCCTGCGCTTCAGCTTCTTGAATCTTCTTCTGAGCCGCGGCCGCTTCGGCTTTGAGCGCTTGTGCCTTCTTCTCGAGATCCGCGACGGACAGTGCCGCGCCCCGCTCGGCTTGCGATTGCTGTGCCCGTGCCTGTTGGGTCCTCTCCTGTAGTGCCAGCAGCTCGGCGTCGAGCTGCGCGGCGGCCTCAGCCGCTGTCTGCTGGGCGGCAAGGGCGGCATCGCTCTCGCGCCGTGCCGCGTCCGCTTCGCGCCGTGTGGCCTCGATCTGCGCTTGCAGCTCGTCGAGCTCGCGCTGCACCGCTGCCCGTTTGACGACCATGGAATCGATCGCGGCTTGCTCTTGGGCGCTTAGCTCGGCCACGGCTTGCGCCGAGGCGGCTTTGTGCTGCGACTTCACCTTCTCGATCTGGTCATGCAGTTTTGCGAGTTCGGCTTCGGCGCTCTGGCGCGCCGCTTCGATCTCTTTGGTGGTTTTGGCAAGCGTTTTTTCGCGCTCGGTCTCAAGCTGCGCCACCTCGGTGCGCAGCGTGTTGAGCTCGTCTTCGGCTCGTTCGCGCGCCGCTTCCGCGCCCTTGCGCGCCTCTTCTGCGTGTGCGCACGCGAGCTCGGCTTCTTTGGCAGCGGCCTCGGCTTGCTTGCGCGCCGCCTCGGCCTCGCGGGTCGCAGCCTCATGGTCGGCTCGCGCCGCCGCGCCGGCCTCCACCACAGCCGCAAGTTCGGCTGCGCTGATCGCCGGAGCGCCCGCCGGGGCTGCTGCTTGCGCGACCGGAGCCGGTTTTTCTACGGCGCGCGGCTTGGCAGGCGCAACCACGGGCGCGGTTTTTGCCGCTGGTTCGGCGGCGACTTCTTCTTCATCGAGTTTTTCTTGGTCG
>DATGHT010000259.1:0-5821 GCA_035307865.1 Candidatus Eremiobacteraceae bacterium
ATCATCATCAGCGGTGGGAACGTCGATGTGGACCGTTTGTGCCGCTTGCTTTCCGATGAAGCAGACGTCCCGTAGCAGCGGGATGTCCCTTAGCGGATGATCGACTTCACCTTCGTGACCTACGCCGCCATGCCGGATCTAGACCCGGACGATCGTCTGGCATTCGATCTGCTCGCCCAACGCGGTTTCCGCATGCAAGCAGCCGTTTGGGACGATCGGCGTGTCGATTGGTCGCGCGCCGGCGCATGCATTCTGCGCTCGACTTGGGACTACAATCTGCGACACGAAGAGTTTCTCGCCTGGACAGAGCGCGTCGCAGCAGTGTCGCGCATGTGGAATTCGCCGTCGCTGGTCCGCTGGAACAGCAACAAGACGGATTTGCGCGACTTGGAGGCTGCCGGGGTGGCCATCGTCCCCACCGCCTGGATCAAACGTGGATCGAAAGCCGATTTGTCCGCGCTGCTCGGCGCTGCGGGATGGGAGCTTGCCGTGATCAAGCCCTCGGTCGGCCTGTCGACCTACGGCGTGAGGAAAGTTTCAGCGCGCAATGATGCCGATGGCCAGTCACACCTGGAACTGCTACTGCGCACGCACGATGTGATGGTGCAACCATACATCGCATCGGTCGAAAGCCATGGGGAACGCGCACTCATCTTCATCGCAGGTCAGTATTCTCATGCTGCGCGCAAGACTGCGTTTCAGCAGCTGCTGCCCACCGGTGAAGCCGGAGAGCAACCGGTTGCGGCAACGCCGTCCGAGATCTCGGCCGCAACGCGAGCAATGGCGGCGCTCCCTGAAGCGCCCCTCTATGCGCGGGTCGACTTGGTCCACGATGCTGCCGGCGAACCCTTGGTCATCGAGCTCGAGCTCGTCGAACCGACTCTTTTCCTAGGAATGGATCCGCAGGCGCCGGCACGCTTCGCCGACGCCTTGAGCGCGCTCGTCCGCTAGTCGTGACACTCCGGATGACCGCATCCGCAGCGCTCGCTGTCAACGCTGCTTTGCTCAGCGCAATAGTCGCTGCAATACCCGCTTCGTTCGCCTGTGATGACGCAGCGGCAGGGGCGGTGTCCGCATTTTCCAGCCATGCGCAGTTCCTTTCAATGAAGACGTCCTTGTCCACGCGCTGTGGACTTTAAATTGTTATACCACCTGTGAACAGGCTCACACACGCCTGCTGCGCTTGCAGCAAGCGTGCGAGCGCTTAGGCATGCTTGCGAATGAGATCGCTGACTTGCTCGTCCTGCGCCTGTAAGCCGTCAGCCACGCCGAGCCGATCACCTTCCGTTTTCTTTTGCGCAAACTTCCAGGCGCCGTCCAGCTGCTCGATGCGCAATTCGAAGCCGACGATTGCCCGCAGTTGACCCTGCACGTAGTCTTCGGGAGCATCTTCGACCGCCCAGGGTGTGGCTCGCGCCCGTTCCTGCCGGCGCGTGGATTCGCGCACGATCGCGTGCAACCGCTCGCCGTCCTCAAAGAATTCGATCGGACCGCTCGCCTGGATCGCGATGTACATCCACGTCGGCACGACTTTACCCGTGAGGATCTTCGTCTCGTACAACGAGGGTGAGATGTAGGCATGGGGCCCGACGAACGCGGCGACCGCGTTCTGCTCTTTCACGGTTTGCTGCCATTGGGTGTTTTGGCGTGCGATGTGCCCAAAAATGGTGCCTAGCGGCGCGGGCTGCGTGTTGACGAACATCGGAATGTGCGTCGCGATTGGGCTGCGCGCTCCCATGGTGATCAACGTGCCAAAGCGGATGTTCTCGATTGCGTCATGCAGCACCGGGAGACGTTCTTCGCGATGCGCCGGCCTCACATACATGCTGCCCGAATTCGGGAAGGCGGACTGATTCCCATGGGACAACTTTAGGCAGCCATGGACAACCACTATGATGTGATCGTCATTGGCGCGGGCCCGGGCGGCGAAGTCTGCGCAGCGCAACTCGGGAAAGCCGGTAAGCGCGTCGCCATCATCGAGAGCGAGCTCGTCGGCGGTGAGTGCGCCTTTTGGGCCTGCGTGCCGTCCAAAGTCTTGCTGCGATCCGAGGATCCCTATAAGGAGAGCCAGCGCGTGCCGGGCTCGAGTTCTGCAGTGCAAGGTGAACCCTCGTTTGTTCAGGCCGCCGCTTGGCGCGATGACTCGGTGAGCTACTACGACGACACAGAACACTTGCCGTTCCTGCGCGACAACGACGTGGAGTTGATCCGAGGCGAGGCAAAAGTGGAGCAACGCGGGGTGGTGCGAGTCGGCAGCGAGTCGTTCCGCTACACCACGCTCGTCATCGCGACTGGTTCCGATCCCCTCATGCCGCCGATCCCGGGCTTGCAGGATGGGCGCGCCTGGACGCCGCGCGACGGAACCGCAGCCAAGCGTCTACCAAAACGGCTCGCGATTTTGGGGGCGGGTCCGGTGGGAGTCGAGCTCGGACAATTCTTCGCGCGCTACGGTAGCGCGGTTACGCTCATCGAACCCGGCGAGCACGTGCTGGCGCGTGAAGAACGTGAAGTTGGCGTATTCATGCACGATATGCTCGCTACCGACGGCATCACGTTGCTGACCGGCAAGAGTGCGAACAAAGTCGAATGGCTGAAGTCGGGCGTGCGGGTCTCATTTGGGGACGGCGGACCGCTTGAAGCCGACGAATTGCTCGTCGCAGCCGGCCGCGTTGGCCGTAGCAAGAACTTCGATGCGCTCGCTCTCGGCATGACGCTGCACAAGGGCTCGATCTGCGTGGACGAACAGTGCCGCGCCGGCGAGGATGTCTACGCGATCGGCGACGTGAATGGCGTTGCGTTGTTCACGCACGTGGCGAAGTATCAGGGCCGGTTGGCGGCGGACGCGATCTTGGGAAAGGACACGCGGGCGCGTTACGATGCGGTGCCGCGCTGCACGTTCACGGACCCCGAGATCGGTTCCACCGGCATGACCGAACACCAGGCCCAAGATCAAAAAATCGACTACGTCGCGGCGAAAGTGGATCTGACCAGCGCCGCGCGGGGCTATCTCTACTATCGGGATCCGGCGCGCGGTTTTGTGAAAGTCGTCGCGGATAAGCAGGCGCGCACGCTGTTGGGAGCGACCATCGTAGGACCCATGGCGTCCGAAATGGTGGGCATAGCGTCAACCGCCATTCAGGCCAAGTTGCGCGTCGACGACCTGCTGCAAATCATCCAACCCTTTCCGACATTTTCGGAAACTTTTTTCTACGCCTTACAAGCTTTGCAGTGGGACTGACCGGGTTTGGGATACAGCGCACCGATGAGCTGGCATTCGAGCGCACGTATCCTCTGAGCGAATTCTATATGCTGAGCCCGTGCGTTTGGAACGAAGGCGCAACGTACCACATCCTGCTGCGTGCGGTCAACCGGTCTCCTGTCGCGGCCGAGAAAGTCGCGCGCATCTACTATGGTGTGGGAAAGTCGGCGTTGCGCTTCGTCATGGATGACCAACCCGTCATCGCTCCTGGTCCCGGGGACGACGACCTGGATGGCTGCGAAGATCCGACGCTCGCGACACAAGATGGGTGTTATCATGTCTACTATTCCGGCTGGAACCAGGAGTTGCTCACGAGCCATCTGCTGTTGGCAACCGGCGATGATATCCACCGCCTGCAAAAGCGCGGCCGGGTTTTTACGGGCAGCGCTCGTTTTCGCAATGCTAAAGAGGCGACCATCGTGCCTGCGGCCGATGGAAGCTGGCGCCTGTTCTTCGAGTTCGCGGAGAACGACGCGTCGAAAATCGGCGTCGCATCGGCGAGCAGCTTGGACGGGCCGTGGACATTTGGTGAACCCCCGTTTTGCGCACGGCCGAATGCATGGGATAGCTGGCACTTGAGCACCGGACCCGTCATGGTCGTTGGAAGCCGGCCGATCATGTTTTACAACGGCGCCAACCGCGATGCCCAGTGGCGCATCGGTTGGATAGAATTCGATGAAGATTTTCGCGCGGTCACCGCGCGCTGCGGACGGCCGCTCATCACGCCGCCCGAGCAGCGCGCCGATGCGGAGGACACGGACATCGCGTTTGCCGCTTCCGCGGTGGACGAGGACGGCGCGATCGGATTATACTATTCGATCGCGGATCGAGTGGTGCTGCGCAGCCTCTTGACAGCAGTTTAACTAGGTATCCGCCGATATATCATGAAGTCGATTTTGCTGGGCACGTGGCGGAACAGGCAGACGCGACGGACTTAAAATCCGTTGGCCGAAAGGCCATGTGGGTTCGATTCCCGCCGTGCCCAACGCACGAAGACTGCAAACATGGCAGATCAAAACTCGACAAGAGACGTCTTTGTCCGACTTGCTGTTGATTCGGATGCGCCTGGTATCGCAGCCCTGTTGGGTGAACTCGGCTATCCCGCGACCGAGTCCGAGACGAGGGGACGCATGTCGGCATTGGCGACAAGGCCGGATGCTGCGGTATTTGTGGCCCATTGGGATAACGCAGTGGCCGGTGTTCTCAGCTTTCACATAATCCCGCTGTTTCACGCTGAAGGTAACCTCGGCCGCATTACTTCGCTTGTTGTTACAAAAAGTGCTCGCACGCATGGCGTTGGAAAAGCCCTTGTTCAAGCGGCCGAGGACTTCGGCACGGCGCGCGGCTGCGTGAGGATAGAGGTGACAACAGGTGAGCACCGGCCTGAAGCGCATCGATTCTACGAAAAGTTAGGGTTTGGCCCCGTGGACCGACGTTTTGTCAAAGGGGCACGATTAACCGGACCCGGCGATCGTCCTTGAAGCACCTTTAGCGGGCCAACAGGCGCCGCCGTGAACTCTAGTCAGTGATGAGCGGGCGCAGCAGCAAAAGCTCCTGGGCGCCGGCCTCGAGCAGCTTGCGCCCAAACGTCGTGGGTTGTAACCAACGGCGCTTGAAACGCGCTCCCTCCACCGCGATCGTGGCCGCGTCTCGCTGCCGCGCTGCGCTCACCAACGCCGCTGCCGGATTGATGCTGATCTCCAACTGCCAGTGACCGTTCAGCGCGCGCGTCGTTTCTTCTAGCAGGGCGACGTCCTTGGTGGCGGCCAGACGCTGGTTGGCTGCGACGTGCACGACGCTAAACCCGCAATTGAGTCGCGTCGCCAGGCGTCCGCAACGCTGGATCAAATTCGTATCGCGCTCCCGGCCTGCCACGCCCAAGAGCAGCTCCGAGATCGTGCCCTTCTTCTTCTCGACGATGCGCGTGCGCAGGGTCTCGCGTAAGGCGAGCTCGCGCAGCGCGGTGAGATTCTCGGTGCGAAAAAACGACTGCAGCGCGGCTTCGATGCGCGCGCGCGGATAGATCTTGCCCGCGCGCAAGCGATCGCGCAGCGTTTGCGCGCTGGCGTCGATGAGAATGACATCGTCTGCCAGTTCCAAGATACCGTCAGGCATGGTCTCGCGCACGGTGACACCCGTCAGCCGGCGCACGATATCGTTCAGCCCTTCGAGATGCTGAACGTTGAGCGTAGTGATGACCGAGATACCGGCCCGCAACACGCTGAGCACATCTTCGTAGCGCTTTGGAAACTTGCTGCCGGGGGCGTTCGTATGGGCGAGCTCGTCGATGAGCGCCACGCGTGGGTGGCGCTTCAGCAATGCGGGCAGATCGAGCTCCGAGTACCGCATGCCCTCGGTTACCAGCTCCAGCCGCGGCAACGACTCCAGCCCCTCGAGCTTTTTCGCGGTGTCGACTCTGCCGTGCGTTTCCACGAACGCAACGACGACGTCCACACCCTCGTCTTTGAGCTGGTGAGCGCGGTCGAGCATCGCATAGGTCTTGCCGCAGCCTGCGGCTGCGCCGAGATACACGGTCAGCCGGCCATACCCCACCCGCAGGCG
>DATGHT010000260.1:0-12911 GCA_035307865.1 Candidatus Eremiobacteraceae bacterium
CTGTCCTTTTGCCATGATTGCGACCTCTCCCCACCGATAGGGCAGCAAGCGCAAGCGGCGAATACCACAGCTACGAATGACGTTTCATACGGTCCAGGGCTTCTTTTTGGACGGGGCATGATCGTCTTTCGCGACGTCAGCCTCGTCTATCCCAACGGCGTCCATGCGCTTACCGACATCAGCCTCGCCATCGGACGAGGCGAGTTCTTGTTTTTGGTGGGCAGCTCCGGGCAGGGCAAATCGAGCCTCCTGCGATGCATCACTCGCGAAGTGAAGCCGACCGAGGGCGACGTGGTGGTGGACGGCCAAGCGCTCTCCCAGTTGCGCTCGGGCGATATCCCGTTTTTGCGCCGCAAAGTCGGCGTCGTCTTTCAAGACTTCAAGCTGCTGCACCAGAAAACGGTGTGGGAGAACGTCGCCTACGCGCTGCAGGTCACAGGTGCGAGCTCACGCGACGTCTTGCGGCGGGTGCCGCGCACGCTGGAAATGGTCGGCATCGCGCACAAGAGCAAGATGTTTCCGCACGAGCTCTCGGGCGGCGAGCAACAGCGCACGGCTATTGCGCGCTCGCTCGTGAACAACCCCCTCATCTTATTGTGCGATGAGCCGACGGGAAATCTAGATCCCGAAACATCGAGCGAGATCATGGCGCTGCTCACCCGCATCAACGCGAAGGGGACGACCGTGCTCGTCGCGACCCACAATCAGGCGATCGTCGATCGCATGCGGCGCCGGGTCGTGCGCCTCGTGAACGGTCGCATCACCCGCGACGAGGAGCGCGGACGCTATCATGTTGGATTGGGGTAGGGTCCGCTTTTTCTGGGCCGAGGTCGGCCAGAATTTCACGCGCAACATCGCGATGGCGCTGACCGCCGTCGGCACGATCGCGATTTCCGTCGTCCTGCTCGGCGTTTTCTTGTTCATGCGCTCTTCGTTTGAGGCGGTCATGCAGAACATCGTCGGACAAGTGGCGATCGCGGTGTATTTGCACGACGACGTAAAGCCTGCCGCCATCGCGGCCATGACGAGCTCGCTCAAGGCCGACCCCCGGGTTGACAACGTGCGTTTTGTGAGCAAAAAGCGCGCCATGCTGAATTTGCGCCAGCGGCTGCGCGGCCAGATGAACCTCAACATCATCAACACCAACCCGCTGCCGAACACGATCATCGTGCACACCAAGCTGCCTTCCGAAGTTCCCGCGTTGGCGCAGGAACTGCAGCGCAAGCCCGGCGTCGACGTCGTGAATTATGGCAGTGGCGTGACCGAGAAGCTGTTGCGGGCAGAAGCGGTGTTCAGTGCGGTCGGGGTCGGCGTGATCGCGCTCTTGCTCTTCGCAACGTCACTCATCATGTTCAACACCATCCGCCTGACGGTGTTCGCCCGCCAGCGCGAGATCCGCATCATGCAGCTTGTGGGCGCGACGAGCTGGGCGGTACGCTGGCCTTTCGTGTTCGAGGGGATGCTATCGGGCCTGTTGGGTGCCGCGGTCGGACTGCTGGCTCTCACCTCGGGCTACCGGTCGCTCGTGCCGAAACTGGCGATCAACGTGCCTTTCATTCCGTTCACCGTCTCAAGCATTCCATTGCATCATCTCGCGCTTGAGCTGCTGGCCGTCGGCGTGCTCGTCGGCATGTTGTCAAGCATGCTGTCGGTCAGCCGCTACCTGCAGACGGCCTAAAGCGCATGACCTTCAAAGGTTCGATCGCGTTTGGCGTGGCCTGTGCGGTGGCATGCGTCGCCGAATTTGCGAGTCCCCTCGTCCTGCAACCGGGCGTAGGGAGCGGGAGTGCCGCGCTGGCCGCGGTCCAGCCGATCACGGAAAAGATCCGCCAGAAGCAAGCCATCATCGAAGCAACCCACCGCAAGCTCCAAGCCAGCCGTCAAAAACTACATGCCGAGCGCTTCAAGGAGCAGACGATCTCCGAACAGCTCGGCGCGGTGCAGAGCAGCATCGCCCGCGTGCGCAACAACTTGGACGATTTGGCGAGCTCGATCGACCAGACGCAGCGCCGGCTCACCGTGCGACGCCGGCAACTGGCGTGGGCGCAAGCAAGCTTGGATCGCCACCGGGATGCACTGAATCACCGCTTGGTCGACATTTACGAGTATGGCAGCGCGACCTACCTTGACGTCTTGCTCAGCGCCACGTCGTTTGTGGATTTTATCGAGCGCTGGGATTTCTTGCGTTTTATCATCCGCTCCGACGGCCGCCTTATCGCCGACGTCAATCAGTCCGCCGCCCGCTACCAAAAAATGGTGGCTGATCTGAGCACCACCCAAGCGGCGCTCCTGCGCGAGCAGCAGGATCAGCAGCGGCAGCAGCAACAGCTGGGCACGCTCGCGGACGAGCGCAGGCAGCTGCTTTCGCTGGCGTCGCTGCAACGGCGCTCGATCGCGCAGCAAGTCGACGAGCTCGAAAACCTGAGCGCGGCGGAAGAAGCTCGTTTGCAGGAGCTCATCCGGCAGCGGCAGCGCGAAGAGCAAGCGGCAGCTTTGCGGGCTCGCATCGCTGCCATTCAGGCGCGCTGCATGGCTGCACGCGCGGCCGGTCTGCCCTGCCCAGTAGAGCACTGGGAAGGGGGTCCGGTGCAATTCATGTGGCCGGTCCGCGGACCGATCACATCGCCCTTCGGGATGCGTACCGACCCCGTCACGGGACGTTACCAATTGCACTCCGGCATCGATATCGGCGCCGACTACGGCGTGCCGATCCAAGCGGCTGCCGACGGCGTCGTCTTGTACGCCGGCTGGTACGGAGGGTATGGCAACGCCATCATCCTCGATAATACGTCCGGCCTGTCGACGCTGTACGCGCACTGCTCAGCCATGTACGTGTCAGTCAACCAGCAGGTCCAGCGCGGCCAGGTGATAGGAGCGGTGGGCGCCACAGGCTATGCCACGGGGCCGCACCTACACTTTGAAATCCGCGTCAACGGCGTACCGGTGGACCCTCTGTCACGTCTCTGACACTATTTCCGTCTCATAAAAACTAGGTGAAGCAATCCTTTTGGGGCATACCTACGTTGACAGGGAATGATAGTTTCACGACCCAATAACAAACTCGGCCATTAATTCTGTCCCGAAAATCCACATCTTGAAAGGACCTGGTCCAATCGTGCCGCGCACAGCCCGCATTATCTCCGTTCTTGTCATCATCATCGCCGTGCTGGCGGGTGCCCTGCTGTTGCAAGCGCACCGCCAACAAGGCGCGTGGAAGTTCGGCGATCACAATCCGATTTTGGCGTTCAATCTGGGTGGCGTCGCGATGGACGCGGCCGGTCAAAGCGCGACCGACGACGAGCAGCACAACATCGACATGCTCGACATGTCCTTGGACAAGATCCGGCGCGTGTACTATAAGCCGGTGGACGAAGCTGCCCTCTTGCGCGGCGAGCGTCAGGGTGTGGAAGAGTACTTGAAGACCAAGCATGTCGCGGCACAACTGCCCGCGGCGAATGTCGATTCGAACGCGCCCGTCGGCCAAGTCGATTCGCAGGCGAACACGCTGCTGGCGACCGCCTTCCATAAGTATGGCAATCAAGCCGGTGAGACCAATTTGACCTTCGCGGCGATTGGCGGAGCGCTCAACGCGCTCCACGACCCCTACACCGTCTTTTTGAACCCGCGCGACAAGACGTCCCTTTCGGAGTTCATCCAAGGCGGCGACTTCGGCGGCGTCGGCATCTACATCGGCAAAGACCCCAAGACGCATGAAATCAACATCATCCAGCCGATCGACGGCACGCCGGCTTCGCGGGCCGGTTTGAAGCGCGGCGACGTTATCGAAACGGTGAATGGCCGCGTCACGAAGGGCCTCGACCTCGACCTCGTGATGAACATGATCCGCGGGCGGGCCGGCTCGACTGTGGATCTGAAGATCCGGCGCAACAAATCCGACATCCGCAACTATTCGATCGAGCGGCAAGTCATCGAAGTGCCCTCGTCGGCGTCACGCATGGTCGACGGCGACATCGGCTACATCCAGCTTTATGATTTTGGGGAACGCTCCAGCCGCGAAGTGACCGATGCGCTCAACAACCTGCTCAAGCAAGGTGCGCGCGCCTTCATCCTCGATCTGCGCGACAACGGCGGCGGGCTGTTGGATGCGGCCGTCGATATCTCGTCCAAGTTCATCTCCGACGGACCGATCGTGTCGCGCATCGATCGCGATGGGCACGTGGAAACCGATGATGCGAATCAGGATGCGATCGCTCCCCATCCGCTGGTCGTGCTCGTCAACCAGTACTCGGCGAGTGCGTCCGAGATCACTGCAGGCGCGATTCAGGATTCCAAGATCGGCGTGCTGCTGGGAACGAAGACCTTCGGCAAAGGGGTCGTCCAGACTATCTACGACCTGCCGGGTGGCAGCGCCATCAAGGTCACGACCCAGCGGTATGTGACGCCCAACGGGCGCGATATCAACAAAAAGGGCATCGAACCCAACATACTAGTGCCGATGGACTACAGAGACGTGGGCGTGGCCGGCAAAGATATTCAAATGAACGCGGCCGTGCGCTATCTCAAGCGGCAGCTTGCGATGACGCCCCACCCCGTATAAGAAATCAACGTTAGCAAAAAGGTGAAATTCATGAAGTTTTCCCCGCAACGACTCGCCGCCGGATTTTTTGGAGCGGCGTGCGCGCTGAGCGCTGCGCTCGGTCTGGCCGCCACACCCGCGGCCGCCGCGGACGACATGGGCCGCTCGATGCTCGACTACTCCTACAGCCGGGCCGCCATAGAATTTTACAAGCGGACGAGCGACGAGACCCTGCTGCAAGGCGTCGTGACGGGTTTGCGCACCGAGGTCAAGCTGCACGGCGGCGATCCCAACAAGATTCCGGCATTGCACGACTCGGGCAACGAAACGTCCAACGTCGCCGCGCTCAACCGCGAGCTGCAGAACGCCGACCAGACCTTCGGCGCCTCCGTGGGCGAGCGGACGCTCGCATACGCGGCGATCGCGGGGATGCTCAACTCACTGCACGACCGTTGGACCACTTTTCTCACGCCGCGGGAGTATCGCAGTCTCAACGAAGGCTTGGACGGCGGCAACTTCGCCGGCGTCGGCATCATCATCGACATCGATCCGCAGACGAAATCACTTTTGGTCACGCAAACCATCGACGATGGCCCGGCCGCCAAAGCAGGGTTGGAGGCAGGCGACGTCATCTTGACGGTTGACGGCAAGTCGACGTCTGGGCTCACCACCGAACAAGACAGCAGCCTGATTCGCGGCAAGGCCGGCAGCGTGGTGCAGCTCACGGTGAAACGGCAGGCGGAAGCGCAGCCGCTTTCGATCTCTATCACGCGCGATATCATCCACGCGCCCAGCGTGCGCAGCCGCGTGCTCGATGGCGACATCGGTTACGTCCAAGTGCTCGTGTTCGGCAGCAACACCGGCCAAGAGCTCGCGCGTGCGATGGAACGGCTCGACAAGCAGGGCGTCAAGGGCGTCATCTTAGACCTGCGCAACAACGGCGGCGGCTATCTCAACGCGGCCATCGACGTTTCGTCCCTGTTCATCCCCGAAGGCCCAATCGTGTCGATCGACAGCCGCACCAAACCGCTCACCACGTTTGATGCCGAGAATACCGCGATCGCGCCGCGACCGTTGGCGGTCCTGGTGAATGAGTTCACCGCAAGCGCTTCGGAGATCACCTCGGGCGCGATTCAAGATTCCGGCGCCGGCGTGCTCATCGGCACGCGCACCTTCGGCAAGGGCGTCGTGCAAACGATCTACCCGTTGCCGGACGGCAGCGCTATCAAGATCACGACGGCGCGCTACTTGACGCCCAACGGCCGCGACATCAACTCGATCGGCATTCAGCCGGATATCAATGTGGGTGACGTCAAAGCCGGCGAGATCGGCAAGATCGACGTCGACACGCAGCTCAAGCGCGCGGTGTCGTACATCCAGGACAAGCTCGCGGCTGCGAGCGACAACCTGAAGAATCCGGACGCTCCCGGCACGACGCACCGCTAGAAAGCAAAACAGGATGGCGATCGGGGAAACTGGCGCCGTCTTCACCTGGCAACCGACACCCGAGGTCTACGAGAACGCCAACATCACGCACTTCATGCGCGAGGTTGGTGTTTCTTCTTTAGAAGGGCTGTGGGAGTCGGCGCGCGCAGACATCGCGTCCTTCTACGACCGCTTGGTGACGCGGCTCGGGCTAGCGTGGTTTACCAAGTACACACAGACGCTTGACGTGTCGCGCGGCATCCCGCTCGCGCGTTGGTTCGTCGACGGCGTCTACAATGCGTCCTACAACTGCCTCGACCGCCATGCGAGTACCGAGCGGGCGCACGCGCCGGCAATCATCTGGGAGAATGAAGGCGGCGCAAGTCGAACGCTGACGTTCGCACAGCTGCTTGCGGAAGTCTCCAAGCTGTGTGGCGCGCTGAGCGATCTGGGCGTCGTCAAAGGCGATACCGTCGGGATCTTCATGCCGCTTGTTCCCGAAACGGCGATCGCGCTGTTGGCGATCGGGCGCATCGGCGCGATCGCGGTGCCTGCATTTTCCGGCTATGGCGCTGAGGCGCTGGCGATGCGGCTGGCGGACGCAAATGCCAAGGTCTTGCTCACGGTCGATGGTACGCACCGGCGCGGCAAGTTCGTGAACTTGAAGCACGTGGCGGATGCCGCCAGCGCGCGGGTGCCGAGTCTCAAGCACGTGGTGACCTTACGTCACGCCAAGGCGATGGTGGACTGGGACTCCACACGAGACGTCGATTGGCACACCGCCGTCTATGCGCAGCCGAGCTTGATGGAAGCCGAGCGCACCGCCGCCAACGATCCGTACCTGCTGCTCTATACGTCCGGGTCGACCGGTAAGCCGAAAGGCGCGGTTCACGGTCACGCAGGTTTTCCCATCAAGGCGCAGATCGATCAATTTCTTTGCTTCGACGTCAAACCGGACGACCGCATGTTGTGGTTCAGCGACATGGGGTGGATGATGGGGCCATGGTTGGTCCTGGGAGCGCTTGGGCTCGGTGCGGCCGCAGTTCTGTATGACGGCACGCCCGATTACCCGCACCCCGACCGCCTCTGGCAAGTGTGCGGCCGGCATAAGGTCACGCACCTCGGCATCGCGCCGACAGCGATCCGCTCGCTCATGGGTCATGGGGACGACCTGCCCGCGCGGCACGACCTAGCCGCCCTCCGTATTCTCGGGTCCACGGGTGAAGCGTGGAACCCGGCGCCCTACGAATGGTTCTCTCGCTTTGTCGGCGGCGGCAGGTTGCCGATCATCAATTACTCGGGTGGTACCGAAGTGAGCGGCGGCATCTTGGGTTGCTTCCCAGTGCGTCCGCTCGTGCCGTGCGCATTCCACGGACCCGTGCCGGGAATGGATGCGGACGTCGTCGACGAGAAGGGCGACCCCGTCCGCGGACAAGTGGGCGAGCTCGTCATCCGCCAGCCTTGGCCAGGAATGACGATGGGCTTCTGGCATGACGAAGAGCGGTACTTGAACACGTATTGGTCGCGCTTCGGCGACGTTTGGGTGCACGGCGACTGGGCAAGCATCTCCGAGGACGGCTACTGGTTCATCCACGGCCGTTCGGACGACACGATCAACATCGCCGGTAAGCGTGTCGGACCGGCAGAATACGAGAGCGCCCTTGTCGGACATGGTGCGGTGCGCGAGGCGGCTGCGATCGCGGTTCCCGATGCATTGAAGGGCGACACGGTCGTCTGCCTGGCGGTATTGCGCGCGGATCGCGGCGCGAGCGAATCGCTGCGCGCGGAGCTCATGCAAGCCGTCGTCGCAAGTTTGGGGAAGGCGCTGGCGCCCAAAGCCGTTCTCTTCGTGGAAGATCTGCCGCGCACGCGCAACGCGAAGCTCATGCGGCGGGTCGCCCGGGCGCGCTACTTGAAGCTGGAGAATCTGGGCGACCTCACGGCGCTCGAAAATCCAAGTTCACTCGCAGCGATCGACGCGGCGTGGTGACCGGACAAAGCGCAACTGGGTGAGCGCGTTTCCGCGCCTCGTGATCGCGCGACGACGCCGAAGAGGTCGTCAGGCGCATCCCGCATGAAATCTTTCGCATGTCGAAGTTGATCTACATCACCAATGCGTCACTCGACGGTTACATCGAGGACGAAACCGGTGCCTTCGATTGGGTCGTTCACGATCAAAAGTACATTACGTTCATCACTGAGTTGTTGCGGCCGATTGGAACCTTTCTCTATGGACGGCGACTCTATGAGACGATGGCCTACTGGGATGCGCCGCTGGAGGGATATCCACCCGAATACCGCGAGTTCGCACGGATCTGGCAGAAGCCCGAGAAGATCGTTTTTTCGCGAACGCTGACAGGTGCTACGACGCGCAACACGCGCGTCGAGCGGGACTTCGACCTCGAGGCGATTCGAAAGCTCAAGCGGGAATCGGAGCACGACATCAGCATCGGCGGCGCCGAGCTTGCGGGGCTTGCACTCGAAGCCGATCTCGTCGACGAATGCCACCTGTTTCTCAACCCGGTGATCGTCGGCGGCGGAAAGGCGGCATTTCGAGCCGCCTTACGACGGAATCTCGAACTCCTAGAGACGCGCCGTTTCGGCACCGGAGTGATCCATTTGCACTATGGCATACGAAGCGGTACTCTGGAAGGGACTAGCCGACATCGAGTCGGTTAAGTAACCTAGCCCACCGGAACTTTTCCGCGCATGCGCTTGGCGGCATCGACCATGTTGCGCAACGCAGGGGTCACCTCTTCCCAGCGCCGCGTCTTGAGTCCGCAGTCGGGATTGACCCATAGCTGCTCGGGCGACAAGTACTGCGCCGCCTTTTCCAATAGCGAGTGCATCTCTTCGCTGCTGGGAATGCGCGGCGAGTGGATGTCATATACTCCGGGCCCGATCTCGTTCGGATAGCGGTACTTTTGGAAGGCGTCCAGCAGCTCCATGCCCGAGCGCGAACTTTCGATGGTGATGACGTCCGCGTCAAGCAGGGCGAGGACCTCGAAAATATCGTTGAACTCCGAATAACACATGTGGGTATGGATCTGGGTCGCATCTGCGACTGAGGAGGACGCGATGCGGAACGCCCGCGCCGCCCACGCGATATAATTCGTCCAGTCCTTGCGCTTCAGGGGCAGGCCTTCACGGAAAGCGGGTTCGTCGATTTGAATCACCCGGATCCCGGCCCGCTCGAGATCGCTTACCTCATCGCGGATCGCCAGAGCGATCTGCGTCGCCGTCTCGGAGCGCGGCTGATCGTCACGCACGAACGACCACTGCAGAATCGTCACGGGTCCGGTCAGCATGCCTTTCAGTGGTTTGTCCGTGAGCGACTGCGCATACTTGATCCAGCGCACGGTCATCGGTTTGGGCCGCGCAACGTCTCCGAAGATGATCGGCGGCTTGACGTAGCGCGAACCGTAGCTTTGCACCCAGCCGTGCTCGGTAAAAGCGAATCCCGCGAGCTGCTCACCGAAGTACTCGACCATATCGTTGCGTTCAGCTTCGCCGTGCACCAGCACGTCCAAGCCCAATCGTTCTTGTTCGCGAATGGCGTTCTCGATCTCGTGATGGATCGTCAGCTCGTAGCCTTCACTCGTCAAGTCGCCTTTGCGGAACTTTGCCCGCGCTTCGCGGATGGCGGTGGTTTGCGGGAAACTGCCGATGGTCGTGGTCGGGAACGGCGGCAAACCAAGCTCCTTGCGCTGCCGCGCTTGCCGGACTGCAAAGTTGCTGGTCCGCTTGGCATCCGATTCCTGGAAAGCGGCCACGCGTTTCGCGACAGCATCGCTGTGAATGCGGGGCGACTGCGCGCGGCTGCTCTGCACCGCGTCGGACTCCTGCAGCGCGTCCTCGACCGCTTCGCGCCCCTCATTGAGCGCACGCTTCAGGGTCGCGAGCTCGCCCAGTTTTTGTACGGAAAACGCCATCCAGGAACGCAATTGCGGATCGAGCTTCGTCTCTTGCGCGAGGTCAACCGGTGCGTGCATGAGGCTGCATGACGGCGCAACCCATAATTGCTCGACCTTTTCGCGCGCACGCTCGATGGTTTTGACGATGGTGCTCAGATCGGCTCGCCAAACGTTGCGGCCGTCGATGACGCCGAGCGAGAGCACCTTGCTGCCGCGTTGACCGGCGAGGAAGGTGTCGAGTTGGCCCGGTGCGCGCACCAAATCGAGGTGCAGCCCGGCCACGGGCAGCGATTGCAGGGCTGCGGCATGCTCTTGCACGGATTCGAAATAGGTCGCCAAGAGCATATTCGGGCCACTGGGCGCGAGCTCGCGATAAGCGTCTTCCAGCGCGTGTACCCAGGGTGCGGGCAGGCCGGTCACAAGCGCGGGCTCATCCATCTGCACCCACCCGACGCCCAGCGCTTTCAAGCGCGCGAGCACCTCGCGATACACGGGCAACAGCCGCGGCAGCAGATCGAGGCGGGAAAACGCGCGTCCGTCATGCGCGCGTTCCTTGCCAAGCCACAGATACGAGATGGGCCCGACGAGCACCGGCTTTGGCGTGAACCCCTGCTCCAACGCCTCGCGCGTTTCGTCGATGATTTTGGTGCTGTGCAGCCCGAATTCCATCAGTGCCTCGAACTCGGGCACGATGTAGTGGTAGTTGGTGTCAAACCACTTGGTCATTTCCATGGCGGGTACCGCAGCGGTACCGCGCGCCATCGCGAAGTACGTCTTGAAATCTACCTGACCGCCGCTAAAATCATAGCGCGCCGGAACGGCGCCCAGCATCGCGCTCGTATCGAGCATGTGGTCGTAATACGAAAAATCGCCGGTGGGCACAAAATCCAAGCCTGCATCGCGTTGCAATTGCCAGTGACGCCGCCGCAGGCTGCGGCCGGTTTCCGACAGCGCCTCGCCGTCGCTGGCGCCTTTCCAATACGCCTCGAGCGCTTTTTTGAGTTCGCGCTTGTGCCCGATGCGCGGAAAACCAAGAGTATGGATCACTGCCACGATGCTTGCCCCTTCGAAGCGTGCAGGAAGTTATTTGCCAAGAATTCGGCGTGCGATCACGATGCGCTGGATCTGCTGCGTTCCCTCGTAGATTTGGGTGATCTTGGCATCCCGCATCATGCGCTCGACCGGATATTCGGTCATGTACCCGTAGCCGCCCAGCAGCTGCACCGCATCGGTCGTGACTTTCATCGCCACGTCCCCGCATTTGAGCTTGCAGAGCGCGCCCCAATAGGTGACGTCGTCCGCGCCCAAGTCGCACTTGCGAGCCGCTTCGTACAAGAGCAGGCGACCCGCTTGCGTCTCGACGTCCATGTCAGCGATCATCCACTGCAAGCCTTGCTGTTTCGACAACGGCTTGCCGAACGCCATCCGTTCCTTGAGATAGGATGCAGCGAAGTCGAGCGCGCCTTGCGCGATCCCGAGCGCTTGCGCAGCGATGCCGGGCCGGGATTTATCCAAGGTCGCCATCGCGATCTTGAACCCCTCGCCTTCGCTTCCTAGTATGCGGTCCGCCGGAATGCGGCAATTGTCGAGGATGACCTCGTTAGTGGGTGATCCGCGGATCCCCATCTTGTGTTCGACTTTGCCGAGTTTGAAGCCCGGATCAGCGGTGTGGCAGATGAAGGCGGAAATGCCCTTCGGCCCCTGCGCTGCATCCGTCATCGCAAAGACGATGCAGACGTCGGCGACCGCCACGTTCGTGATGAATACTTTGGTGCCGTTGAGCACGTAGTGTTCGCCGTCGCGCACCGCGGTCGTACGCATATTCGCTGCATCCGAGCCGGAAGTCGGCTCGGTGAGCGCGTACGACGTCATCCATTCACCGCTGGCAAACTTTGGTAGATACGCCTGCTTCTGCGCAGCGCTGCCGGCGATCATGATCGGCAGGGCACCGAGCTCTTGCACGGCGATGATGAGCGCGGAGGTCGCACACGCTTTGGAAACTTCCTCGACCACCTTCACATAGGTGAGGAAGCTGCCCAGTCCGCCGTACTCTTCCGGAAACGGGATCCCCAAGAGATCGTTCTTGGCGAAGAGATCGCGCAGGTCTTGAGGATACTCGCCGCTGGCGTCGATTGCCGCCGCACGCGGCGCGACTTTTTCTTTCACGAGCTGCCGCACCGTGTCGAGGATCAGCTCTTCGGCTGCGATCATCTCCGCCGTTCGTTCCGGTGCCAGCATGCCAAAGACTCCTCTGCAAATGGGGGAATTCTATTTCGTTCCGCGCGAGGTACCGCCCTTGCCTGTAAAAGCTAGTCGGCGAGCTGACGCTGGAGCGTCTTGATTTCTTCCAGCAAGCGCAGCACGACGTCCACGCCTGCAAGATTGATGCCGCAGATCTCGGTCAAGCGCACAATCGTCGCCAAGCGGTCCACGTCGGCCGGTGAGTAGAAGCGTACGTCGTTGATGAGGCGCGGCCGGAGCAGGCCGGCGCGCTCGTAGCGCACCAGCGTCTCGGGCGAAACGTCGAATTGCGACACGATTGCGGTGATCGCGTAGAGGTTGTCCGCCACATCGGTGTTCATCATTTGACCTTTGCCATATCTGCGAGTTCGCGAAACAATTCGCGCTCGCGCTCGCTCAGATTCTTCGGGATCAGCGCCGTGAGCTTCACGTAGAGGTCGCCGAAACCGCTGCCCTTCAGCTTGGGCATGCCCTTGCCGGGCACGCGCAGCACGCGGCCGTTGGGAGAATTGGGCGGCACTTTCAAATCGATCTGGCCGGTCACGGTCGGCACGGTGACCTCTCCGCCGAGCACCAGCGTGTAGATCGGGACCGGCGCTTCCACGGAGAGGTCGTCGCCTTTGCGTGTGAAGACCGGGTCCGGTGCGATGTGCACGACCAGATAGAGATCGCCGTTTGCCGCCCCGTTCACTCCGGGGGCGCCCTGGCCGGCTAAACGAATGCGCTGGCCGTCACGGACGCCCGGCGGAATCGTGACCTCGAGCGTTTTCGTAACCGCGACAACGCCGTTGCCG
>DATGHT010000261.1:0-2842 GCA_035307865.1 Candidatus Eremiobacteraceae bacterium
GAGCTCAAGTTCGTTCAACGCGCTGCTGAGCGCGGTTCCTTGGATCCAAGGCGCGCCCATGACGTGAAACGGCTCCGCCGTGCCGCGACCCACGGAGACGTTCGTGCCTTCGATCAATCCCACGCCGGGGAAGAGCAGCGCCGCCGTCTCGTCGCGGATGTTGGGCGACGGGTTGATCCATTGTTGGCCGGTATCATGGAACCAAAGCGTACGCTGCCAGCCGCGCATCTCGACCACTTCCAAGCGGGTGCCCAAGGCGCGCTCTTCGTTGAACAACCGCGCCAGCTCACCGGCCGTCATGCCGTGCCGCAAGGGCAGCTCGTGATAGGCCACCAGCGATTCGTGCTCCTCGTCGCTGCACGGTCCTTCGACGTCGAGGCCGGCAATCGGGTTGGGGCGGTCGAGCACGACGAACGGCACGCGATGTTGGGCGCATGCTTCCATCGCCCATCCCATCGTCGTGATGTAGGTGTAGAAGCGGCAGCCGATGTCTTGCAGATCGTAGACCAACGCGTCGAGATCGCCTAACTGCGCCTCGGTAGGTTTGAGCGTTTCGCCGTAGAGACTGAACACGGCGAGGCCAGTCGTGTCGTCGCGGCTATCACCGATGCGCGTGTCCGCGGTGCCTTGCAAACCGTGCTCGGGTGAGAAAATCTTGGTGAGCGTCAGATCCTCGCACGCATAGAGCAGATCGATGCTCCGCCGGCCGTACAGGTCGACGCTCGAGTGGTTGGCGATGATGCCGACGCGGCGGTTGCGCAACCGCGCGAACTCCTCGGCGACGAGCACATCGATGCCGTTCATCACCGCCCACGGCTCTTGCGATCGCTCGTCCGCCCGCATGCGCGGTGCTATTGTGCAGGTCGGCGTAGCGGCCTTCCGAACCACCTTGTCCTGCGTGATATGGAGGGTGGCGTGGAAGTCGGCAAACCGGTGCGCACGCGGCGCGGCCTCGATCTCGGATCGGCCGGCAAAGTGGAAAAGGGCGCGGTCGGCATACTGGAGAGCATGAACAACGGCCCCTACATGCCGTTTTTGGTCCGCTTTCCGCAGGGCACGTTCGCGTTTGAGGACGGCGAATTGGAAGACGTCGAACCCGGCAAAGAGCACTGAGGCGCGCACCGAGCGAACCCATATGGCATCCGATAGGACAGCTAACTGAAAGCAACCTGAAAGCGACGTCGCGGCAGCGGAGGCTCGTCTGTGCGCGATTGCCGAACCACCACGCATGAGAGTCTTACTTGTCGAAGATGATCCCAGTCTTTCATCCTCGCTGCGGCGCGCCTTAGAAGCCCAGAAGTTCGCCGTGACCGCCGTCGGCGATGGCGATCATGGCTTGAACGAGCTGTGCGGCAACGATTACCAGCTCGCCATCCTCGACGTGCTGCTGCCCAAGCGCGACGGCTTGTCGGTCTGCGCGGAAGCGCGCAAGCAGGGCGTCTCTACTCCCATCCTGATGTTGACCGCGCGGAATGCGGTCACGGATCGTGTCACCGGTCTGAACAGCGGCGCAGATGACTACTTGCCCAAGCCGTTCGCTTTCCCCGAACTGCTTGCGCGCATCCACGCGCTCTTGCGCCGTCCGCAAAACGAGGTCCGACCGCGGGTGATCACTGCCGGCAAACTGTCCATCGACGTGCTCCGCCACCAAGCCAGCTGCGAAGGCCGCGTCATGCATCTCACGCGGACCGAGTACCGGCTGTTGCTCTACCTGCTCGAGAATGCGGGTATCGTGCTGACCAAGGACGCGATCTTGGACCGGCTGTGGGGCGGGGAGCACGGCGGCAACAGCAACATCCTCGAGGTCTACGTGAAAATGCTCCGCCGCAAGATCAGCGAAGTGGCTGGGGAGCCGGTCATCCGGACCGTGCGCGGGGTGGGGTACACGATCGACAAGCCATGATCGAACAGCGGCGTGGGATGCACAACATCGGCGCACCGCGGGTGCGCTTGACGTTTGCGTACGCCGGCATCTTGTTCTTGTTGCTGGTCGCGTTCTCGATCGTCGTGTACGTCTTGCTCTCCATGGTGGTGATGCAAGACGTCGAGCCGTATCGCGACGAGCCGGGAGTCGTGCTCGCCGCCAAGGCGATGCTCAACGTCTACGTCTTGCGCCTGGCTATCGTCGACGCAGTCGGATTGATCGTGATCGTCGGCGCCGCGTTTCTGCTCGCCAAGACCACGCTGCGACCGCTCGAACGCGCCATCGCGCTCCAGCGACAGTTCACCAACGACGCCTCGCACGATTTGCGCACGCCGCTGGCCGTCATCCGCACGGAGACCTCGGCTGCGTTACTCGAGGGCGAGCAGTCTGCCGCCGAAGCAGCGCGTGCCATGCGGATCATCGACGAGCAGGCGCAGCGCATGGAGCGGCTCATCGACCAACTGCTCACGCTGTCGCACCTTGATGCCGACAGCGCGCTCGACCGCGAACCGACCGACTTGAAGGTCGTGGTCAACGGCGTGGTGCGCGATCTGGCACCGCTCGCCCACGCGCGCGCCATCGAAGTAAAGCTCGCCCGCGCCGAAAGTGCGGTCGTGATGGGCGACGAGCTCAAGCTCTCGCAATTGGTCGGCAATCTGCTCGATAACGCGATCAAGTACAGCCCCACCAAGACGACGGTCGACGTGTTCGTCTGGCAGGCGCGCGACAACGCCTACGTCGCCATCAAAGACGAAGGCCAAGGCATCCCGCCCGAAGCCTTCGACAAGATATTCTCACGCGAAAAAAAACGCGACGCCGCTCCGACCAACGGTCAGGCGGTGCACGGCTTGGGCTTGCCGTTGTGCCGCTGGATCGCGCGGGCGCATGGCGGCGACGTCGTGGTCGAAAGCCAACAAG
>DATGHT010000262.1:0-9987 GCA_035307865.1 Candidatus Eremiobacteraceae bacterium
GATCGCGCTCGCGATCGACACGCTGGCCGAACGGCACGCTGCCGCGGTGGTCCTGGTGCCGTTCCAACGGCCCATGGACGTGGAAGCCGCGGTGTCCATCATCCGTCGCTGCAAGAGCGCGCCCGTGCTGCTGAACGCCAATACTACCCTGGCGGCAATGGCGGCGCTCTTTCGCCGCTGCAGTGTAGTGGTCGCAATGCGCTTGCACGCGATCATTCTGGCAGCGAAGCTGAACGTGCCGTTCTTACCGATCGCCTACGATCCAAAGGTATCCGCGTTGCTGACGACTCTGCGCTATCCGTTACCTGCGCTGCAACATGGCAGCGCACCCGAACTGATCGACCGCCTGTGGAATGAGCGCGATGCGTTGCGTGCCGCGCTCGCCGCAACGACGCCGGCCCTCGAGCGGCGGGCGTCGCAATCGTTCGATTGGCTCCAGGCGCTGGTAGAGGGCGCCGTATCCTGACGCCTGAAACAGCATAATCGTATGCGTTTTCGATGGACCTGGAGGCTGGGACGTATCGCCGGCGTGGATATCGGCATCCACCCGAGCTGGCTTGTGATCTACGGGTTATTCGCGTGGTCGGCGACGACGCTGGCGCGCTACCTCTCGCCGGATCTCAACGCCGCGAGCAGCGCGTTGCTTGGTCTGACGGCGTCGCTGATACTGTTCGCAAGCGTGGTGGCGCACGAATTTGCCCACGCATTGGTGGCGCGGCGCCTCGGCATTCCGATCGGTGGCATCACGTTGTTCCTGTTCGGCGGCGTGGCCACGATTTTGCGCGAGCCCGCATCGCCCATGGACGAAATACGCATGGCCGCAGCAGGGCCGTTGCTGAGTTTTGTGTTGGCGATCGGGTTCGGTGCGCTCGCGGTGGTTGCGAATTCGCTCCATTTGGTGTGGGCCTATACGCTCTGCTTCTTTCTCGCGTTCGCGAACGGCGTGCTGGCGGTGTTCAATCTGTTGCCGGCCTTTCCAAGCGATGGCGGGCGGATCTTGCGTGCGACCTTTTGGTTATTGCAGCGCAGCCAAGCGCGCGCGACGGGCCTTGCGAGCCGCGTCAGCTTCGTGATGGCGTTCGGCTTGGCGGCAGCCGGACTGTATTTCGTGTTCGATCAACACGAAGTGCGCGGCGTGTGGTGGGTGGTCATTGCGACCTTCCTGGCGCAGGCGGCATTCACCAGTGCCCAGCAAGCCAACATCGACCTGTTGCTGGAGCAGATGACCGTACGTGACTGCATGCTGCAGACGCTGATCGCCGTGCCCGCGAGCACGTCGGTCGCAACGTTTATCGGTGAGATCGCGGGCGTGCGCGGAGCGGCCTATCCCGTGGTCAGCGACGGTTCCCTCGTGGGGCTGGCGGACGTGCGGCACACGGCCGGTCTGCCCTTGGCGCTGTGGAATCAGACGCCGGTGAGCGCCGTCATGACGCCGATCGAGAAGACCGCAGGTTTATCCGCCGACGCCAGCGGCCGCAGCGCGCTCGTGCGGCTGCACGATCTGAACTTGAGCGAACTCCCCGTCTATGAAGGCGACGAGCTCATCGGCATCGTTTCGCAGGAGTCGGTTTTTCGCGTTCTCCACGAACGCCGCAGAGCGCGCGGCGCGCGAGCATGAGCGAACGTAAGCAGCGTTTTCCAACCCTGAGCGATCATCCGGACCCGGTCAAACGCGAGGCATCGGTGCTTGCGTTCTGGCGCGAGCGCGACATTTTCGCGCGCACGCTCGAGCAAACCAAAAACGGTCCCCGCTATACCTTTTACGAGGGGCCACCCACTGCCAACGGCCGGCCCGGCGTGCACCATGTGCTCGCGCGCGCCTTCAAAGATCTCTACCCCCGTTTCTGGACGATGCGCGGGCACTTCGTGCGCCGCAAGGCGGGCTGGGACACGCACGGCTTGCCGGTCGAGCACGAGGTCGAAAAAGAGCTCGGCATTCTTGACAAGAGCCGCATCGAAAAGGAAATCGGCATCATTGAGTTCACGCGCCGCTGCCGCGAAAGCGTCTCGCGCTATATCGCAGATTGGAATGAGCTCACCGAGCGCATGGGCTACTGGGTCGATCTGAACGACGCGTACTATACGCTCAGCAACGGCTACATAGAAACGGTTTGGTGGCTCTTCAAGCAGCTGTGGGATCGCGGCCTGGTCGTGCAAGACTACAAATCCGTGCCCTACGACCCACGCATCGGCGCCACGCTCTCCGATCACGAAGTCGCACAGGGCTACCGCGAGGTCGAAGACCCCTCCGTGTTCGTGCGCTTCCGCTTGCGCGACGATCCGGCGACCTCGCTGCTCGCGTGGACGACGACACCCTGGACGCTGCCGGCCAATATGGCGCTGGCGGTGCATCCGGATGTCGAATATGCGGTCGTCGCGTTGGAAAACGAGCAGCTCATCGTCGCGCAACCGCTCCTCGCAAAGGTGTTCGGCGATGCGCAACCACGTATCGTCCGCACGGTAAAGGGAGCAGACCTCGCCGGCACGCGCTATCAGCCGCTGTTCGAGTACTGCAAAAGCGAACAAGACCGCTACTACGTGATTCCGGCGCCGTTCGTCACCACTGAGGACGGCACCGGCGTGGTGCACGTCGCCCCGGCGTACGGTCCTGACGATTTGGCGCTCGGCAAGGCCAAGAATCTTCCTATTTACTATAGCGTCGACTACACCGGCCACGTCGTACCAGAGGTGGCCGTCGCAGCCGGCCTTTTCTTCAAAGACGCCGACCGCCCGATCATGCAAGATTTGAAGCGCCGCGGTCTGATGTTCCGTGCAGGCACCTACCGTCACAACTACCCGTTCGGCTGGCGTACCGGCGACCCGCTCTTGTACATCGCGAAAACGGCGTGGTTCATCCGCACGACCGCCTTCAAGCAACAACTGCTCGCCAACAACGAAAAGATCAACTGGGTGCCGGAGACCATCAAGTACGGGCGCTTTGGCAACTGGCTCGAGAACAATGTCGATTGGGCGATCTCGCGCGAACGTTTCTGGGGAACGCCCATGCCCTTGTGGAGCGACGGCAAGGACTTTCTCTGCGTGGGCAGCATCGCCGAACTCTCGCAGCTGGCAGGCAAGGATTTGTCCGCGCTCGATTTGCATCGGCCCGCCATCGATGAGATCGTTCTCAAGCACGACGGACGAGACTACCGCCGGGTGCCCGAGGTGCTGGATGCTTGGTTCGATTCGGGTTCAATGCCCTACGCGCAGTTCCACTATCCGTTCGAAAATGCCGAGGTGTTCAAAGAGAGCTTCCCCGCCGACTTCATCTCGGAGGCTGTCGATCAGACGCGCGGCTGGTTCTATAGCTTGCATGCCATCGCGACCATGTTGTTCGATTCGCCCGCGTACAAGAACGTCATCTGCCTGGGTCACGTCGTCGATGCAGCCGGCGAGAAGATGAGCAAGAGCCGCGGCAACGTGCTCAATCCGGCGGTGATCTTCGATTCGCTCGGAGCGGACGCGCTGCGCTGGTATTTCTTCACGGGCAGTCCGCCCGGCGAGGCAAAGCGCGTCTCGGTGGACCTGGTTGAGGACGGGTCGCACCGCCTGATGCGCACGCTGTGGAACACGGCCAAGTTCTTCACCATGTATGCGCTCGCGGACGACATCGGTTTGCCCGAGGACGTGCCGCTCGCGCACCGCACGGACATGGATCGCTGGGCGGTGGGCGAGCTGCAGCGCTTGACGCGGGATGTGACCGCAGCCTTGGAACGCTACGATGCGCTGAGCGCCGGCCGCGCCATCGAACGCTTCGTGGACGATCTTTCAAACTGGTACGTGCGGCTTTCGCGCGACCGTTTCTGGGGTGGCGAGCTGACGACGGACAAGCGCGCAGCATATCGCACCTTGTACGAGAGCCTGACGCGTGTCACGTTGCTGCTCGCACCGTTCACGCCGTTTCTCGCGGAGTCGCTCTACCAAGCGCTGGTGATGCCCGTCGACTCCGCTGCACCCGAGAGCGTGCATTTGAATTCGTGGCCGGCTGCCGAGCTTCGGGTGGTGGACGAGCCATTGTTGCAAGCTATGGGTGTTGCGCGGCACGCCGTCGACTTGGGGCGGCAAGCGCGAGCCGCTGCGAAGGTGAAGACGCGGCAACCGTTGAGCCGCGCCTACGTCCGCCTGCGGTCGCCTGCAGACGAAGCAGCACTACGCAAGTTTCAGCAATTGGTTTTGGACGAACTCAATGTCAAAGCGCTTGAGGTCGTCGGGTTGGACGCGCAGTTCATCGAGTACGCGCTGCGGCCGAACCTACCGCGTCTCGGGCCGCGCTACGGAAAACAGCTGGCGCAATTGCGCGCCGCCCTGGCGGCAGCGGACCCGCGCACCGTTGCGGCCGCGGTCGCCACCGGCAAGGCGTTCGAAATAGGCAGCGACGGACAGACCTTCGAGCTCGAACCGGACGACGTGCTGGTGGACAGCAAATCCGCGCACGGGTTTGCGTTTGCGGAAGCCGACGGCATGCTCGTCGCCTTGGATACGCGCGTCGACCGGCCGCTCTACTTGGAAGGCTTGGCTCGCGAAATCGTTCGTGCGGTGCAAGAGGCGCGCAAACAGGGCGGGATGGATGTGAGCGACCGGATCTACTTGCGGGTGGATGCACAGGCCGACCACGCCGGCGCGTTAGAACAGTGGCACGACTACATCGCAGGCGAGACGCTCGCGTTGCAGCTCAATGGCGCCGCCTTCACGCCTTCCTTTCAGACCGAGACGCCGGATGGTTTGAAGATCGCGCTTGCCAAAGCCGTCTGACTAGGGCTTGGCTTTGCCGACGACTCGACCGGATGCCGTCGTACGCGGCGCCGCAATCGGGGTACGCTGCACGCGCCACATCATCACCGCGCCGACGACGAGCATGGCGAGGGTAAGGTACTGCGCTGCGGTGAGCCCGAACAGCATGATTCCTGGTTCGCGATAAAACTCGACGATGGTGCGCACCAACCCGTAGCTCGCGATGAACGCCCAAAAAATCAAACCGTCGCGACGGCCGCGCAGGCCATGCAAGATCCACAACAGCGGCAGCACGATCACGAGCATGCCGGCCGCTTCGAATAACTGCGACGGGTAGCGGTAGCCGGGGTAGTCGGGAAAAGCAAAACCGATCGGCGCATCGGTCAGCCGGCCAGGGAGCTCGCCGTTGATGAAGTTCGTGACGCGGGTGAGCGCGATCGCGACCGGGATCCACAATGCCGTCTCATCGGCGATGCGCAAGAACGAGAGCTCGTTGCGCCGTGCGAAGAGCCACATACCGGCCAGCGCGCCGATGAAGCCACCATGAAATGCCATGCCACCGTGCCAGATGCTGATGAGCTCCAGTGGTTGCTGAAAGTAATATGAAGCGGGGTGCCCGCCGGCGCTCTGCGGCGTGAGCATATCCGCGATCACAAACAGCGTTCGTCCGCCGACGATGACGCCGATCATCGCATACACGACGAATTCCTGCGCTTGCTCGATCGTCATCCCCGTGCGCTCGCGACTGCTGCGGCTTTGCAGGTGGAGGTACACGAGAATGGCGCCAAAAAGGTAGCTTAATCCATACCAGCGGATAGCCAGCGGTCCTAGATGAAACGCCACCTTATCGATATTCGGGTACGTAAACCAATGCGGCGAAGCAAAGAGCGCGACCAGCAGCACGACCAAGTTCAGCATGCAAAGCCGCCCACAGCCAGGGCATTATAACGCATGAGCATTGCTACAGAAAACTCTCCCCTGCCGGCCGCCAGCCGGCGGGACGTCGTGCTGCACTCACTGATCTTTATAGCCGGCTTTACGCTCGTTTTTGTGGCGGCGGGCGCAACGGCAAGCGCGCTTGGCGCATTGTTCGCCGAGTACCGCATCATCATCACTCGCGTGTTTGGTATCGTGGTGATTCTTCTTGGCCTCAATATGCTGGGCCTGTTCCGCCTGCCATTCCTTGCGATGGACAAACGCCTCCGCATCCGCCGCGCCGGAACGGGTCATCTCACATCATTTTTCGTGGGCATCGGATTTGCGGCCGGCTGGTCACCCTGCATCGGACCGATCCTGGCGGCCGTGTTGGGGTACGCGAGCGAATCGAAGACGGTGGCGCAAGGCGTCTGGTTGTTGTTCGTCTACTCCATGGGGTTGGCGCTGCCGTTTTTAGCAACTGCATTCGCGCTGCAGCGGGTCCTGCCGTTCCTGAACCGCATCAAGCGTTTCCTTCCGGCGATCGAAGTCGTCGCAGGACTCATCGTCATCACCATGGGCGTCGTGCTCGTGACGAATTCCTTCCTGCGCTTCACAGGCTGGCTCTACAAAGAATTTCCGGCTCTAGCCAACGTCGGAACCGGTCCTGAAGCCTCAGGTGATGTCGTCTCCATCGGTGCGGTCTTCGTGGCCGGTTTGGTTTCATTCATCTCGCCGTGCGTGCTGCCGCTTGTTCCGGTCTATATCTCGTTCTTGACGGGGCAAAGCATCGAGAGCCTGGTTTCATCGTATCAACGCGAACCTGCCCCGGCGGCCACCTAAGCGGATTCAGGGAAGAAGATGCAAGAACGCGCGCAAGCGATCCACACGCTAAAGAATGTCTTGTTGCGCATCGGCGTGCGCCCGGCGGCGCGCTATTACTCGAGCGCGGCGCGCATCTTCGCAGGCAATTTTTTCGGCGGCGCGGTGGTCGGCGCGGCTGCGTCACTGCTGGGTTTTGCGGTCTTGGGTTTCGACGCCCACCGCGGCTCGAACTCGGCGCTCTATCATTTCTTGCGGGCTGCGTTCACCGTCGTCCAAACGATTCGCACCCAGATCGAGCACGGCTTACCGTAGTGCTCGCACCGCAATCAGGACCCGAGCAAAAACCGGAGGCGGAGTCGGCCGAAGAGCTGCGCGCGCTCAGCCGTGAAATCGATCGCATCGCAAAGATCGTGGAGCGCATGAACCTGGGCGACTACCTGGGGCTGTTGCAACGGCCGGGGCGCCTGTTGTGGTTGAACTTCTTAGCCGGTCTGGCGCGTGGCCTGGGAACGATCCTGGGTGCGACCCTGCTGGTTTCATTGATCGTGTGGATCATCGATCAAATCGTCGCAACGCATCTACCGGGCGTCAGCCGCTTTTTCGAGGACTTCTTGCGCTTGTTGCACGCCCAATAGCGATGCGCAACGTAGGCCTGGCGCTTCTGGCAGCGCTGATCGTGGTTGCGGATCAGCTCAGCAAACGAGCCGTTGCCACAGGGTTTCTCCCGGGAGAGAGCCGCATCGTCATCCCGCACGTCTTGTATCTGACCTACGTGCAGAACTATCACGGGGCGTTCGGGCTGTTCGGCCCCCATCCGCTCTTGCTGACAGCCGCCGCCGCGATCGTGCTCGTGGGTTTTTATCTGTGGTATCGCAAGGAAGGCGCCACGCCGCTCGTCCACATCGCATTCGCCCTCATTTTCGGCGGAGCAGTGGGCAACATCATCGACCGTCTGCGCTTCGGTTACGTGCACGACTTCATCGACTTTCGTTTTTGGCCCGTCTTCAATATCGCCGACTCGGCGATCACCGTCGGCGTCATCCTCTTGTTGCTGCAGATGCTCGTCCACGATCACCGCCGGGCTGCGCAGCCCCAGGTGACCGCAGCAGACGAATGAGCGGCCGCGAGGAATTCACTGCGAATGCGGACGACGCCGGCCGCCGGATCGACGTTGCCCTGGCGCACCGTCTTGACCGTTCGCGCAGCGCGTGCGCGGAGCTCGTGAAGGCGGGCGGCGTTGAGGTGGATGGGCGCATCGTAAAGCCATCGTTCATCGTGGCGGCAGGCAATCGCGTGCGCCTCACCGCACCCCCTGCGCGCATGCCGGCGGCGCAACCGCAGGATCTGCCGATTCACATCGTCCACGACGAAGCCGAGTTCTGCGTGGTCGACAAACCGCCCGGCATGGCGACTCATCCTGCGCGCGGCACTCACGACGGTACCTTGGTGAATGCGCTGCTCGCCCGACTGGGCAGCCTGCCGGCGATCAACGGCGTCAGGCGGCCCGGCATCGTGCACCGCCTCGACAAGGACACGTCAGGCTTGCTGGTGGTCGCCAAGAGCGAGCGCGCAATGCTGCAACTCACGAAGGCGATGGCGGAGCGCAAGATTAGGCGTCAATACGATGCGGTGGTCGGCGGCGTGCCAAGCAACACGCGCGGAGCGATCGACGCACCGATCGGACGCGATCCCGAGGAGCGCATCAAATTCACGGTGCGTGAGGATGGCCGGCGTGCCGTCACCCATTACCGCGTGCAAGAAACCTTCGGCGCGACCGCCGCCCTGTTGCGCCTCGAGCTGGAGACCGGCCGCACCCATCAGATCCGCGTGCACATGAGCGCGATCGGCCATCCGGTGATTGCGGACGAAGTGTATGCGCCAAATGCACCGGCATTCGGCATGCGCCGCCAGGCGCTGCACGCGGCCGAGCTGACCTTCGATCATCCCGTCTCAGGCCAGCCGCTGCATTTCAGCGCACCCTGGCCGGCCGACTTCGCGGAACTGGTCGCGCGCCTGCGCGCGACGGTTCAATGACCGTCTTCACGCTCGAGACGCATGACGGAGCGGCTCGCGCGGGCAGGCTTCACACGGCGCACGGCGACATCGAGACGCCTGTCTTCATGCCCGTCGGAACGCAGGCAGCGGTGAAAGCGGTGTCGCCGGACGAGCTCATTGCCTGCGACGTCCATATCCTGCTCGCGAACGCCTATCATTTGTATCTGCGCCCGGGCGCGCAAACGATTGAGGCAGCAGGAGGCCTCCACCGTTTCATGGCTTGGGAGCGCGCGATCCTGACCGACAGCGGCGGGTTCCAGGTGTTTTCGCTGGCACGCCTCTCGCGCGTCGACGACGATGGCTACCATTTTGCCTCGCACCTCGATGGGTCGCGCCACACGTTCTCGCCCGAGTCGGTGGTGGCGCTGCAAGAAGCCCTGGGCAGCGATATCGCCATGGTGCTGGATGAGTGCGCCCCGGCGGGGATCGAGGAATCGCAAGCCCGAGCGGCGGCTGAGCGCACGCTCCGCTGGGCCGAGCGCGCGCGCCGCGCCGTCCGGCGTCAGGATCAGCTCACGTTCGCGATCGCCCAAGGTTCGGTATTCGAGCCGCTGCGCCGTCTGCAATGCCGCGCGCTCGCGGGGCTCGACTTTCCGGGTTACGCGATCGGCGGTCTTTGGATCGGCGAGCCACGGCCCCAGAGCAATGCCATGGTGGCCGTATGCTGCCAGGAACTGCCGCAGCACAAACCGCGCTATCTCATGGGAGTGGGCACCCCGGAAGACATCGTCGACTCCATCGCACTTGGCGCGGACATGTTCGATTCCGTGTATCCCACGCGCTGCGCTCGTCATGCGCTTGCGCTGACCTCGCGGGGCCGTCTGAACCTGCGCAACGCGCTGCACGCCCGTGACGTGCGACCGCTGGATGAGTCGTGCGGCTGCATCGCGTGCGCACGATTCTCACGCGCCTACATCGCGCATTGTTTTCGTGCCGGCGAGATGCTCGCTGCGCGACTCGTGAGCATTCACAACATCGCGTTTCTCGTGGGGCTCGCACGCAGCGCACGGCAGGCGATCCTCGAAGGGGGATTCACAGTTTGGCGCGAGCGTCGTCTGGCCGAGTTCGCGGACGCATCCGCAAAGGATAAATAGGAAACTCATCGGAAAGGTGCGCATGTCGAAAGCCGAGACGGCGGTCGATGCTGCGCACGTGCGTGCAGCGCTGGCGGCGATCGGAAAGCAGATCGCGTGCGCATGCTCGGACGGCGCAAGCCGGCCGGAACGCATCACCATCGTGGCCGTCACCAAAGGCTTCGGACCGGAGGCGATCAACGCGGCGCTCGCAGCGGGGCTCACGGACATAGGCGAAAACTACTATCAAGAGGCAGCGGCGAAGTTTGCTCGCGCCGCTTGGCCGCCGCACCCGGTTCGCCGCCACTTCATCGGCCGCATCCAGCGCAACAAAGCCCGCCGCATCGCGACACTGTTCGACGTCGTGCAGACCGTGGAGGCCGCCGCC
>DATGHT010000263.1:0-11224 GCA_035307865.1 Candidatus Eremiobacteraceae bacterium
GACTTCCAATTTCGACATCCTGGCAAACGACGTGCCACCACAGACCAAAACCATCCGTAATCATAGCATTCCACGGCGTTTCAGGCAAGCAAGTTTCCCCTGAGGAACCCTTGAGGTTGAAGAAAAGTCTCGCTTTTCCGGCCCAAGCCTGCCTCAGGAGGGCTGGCGACGGGCCGCTTGTTCCAAAAGCGCGCGCGGAGCTGAGGGATCACACGGCGGCAACGATAGGGCCACCCGTCAATATCTGGTCAATGCGGGGTCCACGTTGTCGATCCAGGCTAAGATCCCGCCGCTAAGATTCTTGACGTCAGCAAAGCCCGCGGCGCGGAGCTGTTGCGCTGCGAACGCGCTGCGTGCACCGGAGTAGCAGTACACGACGATGGGAACGTCGCTGGAAAGCTCGTCCATGCGCGATTCCAATTCGCCGAGCGGGATCTCCCTCGTGTTGGCGAGCTTGGCAATATCACGCTCAGCGGGTTCGCGCACGTCGAGCAATTCGAACCGATCGCCGCGCGCGATACTCTCTTTCAAAGCGGCGGCGGTAATCTCAAAACAGGCGGCGGCTCCGTAGTCGTCGCTCAGCGATTCGCGGCCCACCTGAGAGCCGCAAGCCGGACAGTCCGGATCCTTGGCAAGCTTGAGTTCGCGAAAACGCATTTCGAGCGCGTCGAACATCAACAGCCTGCCGATGAGCGGCTCGCCGATGCGTGCGATCAGTTTCAACACCTCGGTCGCTTGGATCAAGCCGACGATGCCGGGCAGCACGCCGAGCACGCCCGCATCCGCACAGGATGGCGCCGCGCCCGGCGGCGGAGCGTGCGGGAACAGACAACGGTAACAGGGGCCGCTGCGCGCGTCGAAAACGGATGCTTGCCCGTCAAAGCGGTAGACGGAACCGTAGACGTTTACTTTCTCGAGCGCCACGCATGCGTCGTTGACGAGGTAGCGGGTGGGGAAGTTGTCGCTGCCGTCGGCGACCAGGTCGTACTCTTTGACAATCGATTCAACGTTGTCGGGCGCGAGGCGAACGCCGTAGGGCACGACCTCGACGTAAGGATTGAGCTGCGTGAGCCGTAAGCGCCCGGATTCAACTTTCGGCGTGCCGATTCGGCTGCTGTCGTGCAGCACTTGGCGCTGCAGATTCGTCGCTTCGACATTGTCGTCGTCGACGATGCCGAGTGTGCCGACCCCGGCCGCGGCTAAGTACAGCGCCAGCGGCGATCCGAGCCCACCGGCTCCTACCAAGAGCACGCGCGCAGCCTTGATGCGTTGCTGCCCCTCGCTGCCGATTTCGGGCAGCATGAGGTGGCGGCTGTAGCGCTGTTGCTCCTCGCGCGTGAGACCCGTCAGTTCGAGAGCCATGGCTTGACCATTCGACGCGCGGCGCGCGAGTCCGCGCGCGAGCTGCTAGGCTGCCGGCGCTCGCCCCGCCACGAGGCGGTAGACGAAGGAGGCAAGGATCGCACCGGCCAGGGGTGCCACGATGAAGAGCCAGAGTTGCCCCAAGGCCCAATCACCCGCATAGATCGCAGGCGCGATGCTGCGCGCCGGATTGATGGACGCGTTGGTGATGGGAATGGCGACGAAGTTCGCGATCGCGAGCGCGATGCCGATCGCGAGCCCGGCAAAACCGCTGGGCGCAGCGCTGGCCGTCGCTCCCAGCACGGTGATGACCAACACGAACGTGAGCAGCAACTCGGCGATGAATGCGGCGGCCAGACTGGCGCCGATTGCGGAGTGATCGGCGTAGCCGTTGGAGACAGCGGCTGCGGCGGCGTGCACGGCTGCGCTGCCCGCGAGATTTGCGCTCGAGCCGATCTGAATGTTTGTCGAGCCATCGAGGATGAGCGCCAAGAATCCGAAACCGCAAATTGCGCCGAGGATCTGCGCGACGAAATACGGCACGACGTCGCTCGCCTTCATGCGGCCGGCCAGCCACGCACCGACGGTAACGGCCGGGTTGATGTGACAGCCCGAGACCGGACCGATCGTGTAGACCATGGCGAGCAGGGCAAAGCCGAAGGCGAGGGAGATACCGAGATGCCCGACATTGCCGCCGTCAAAAACGGCGGTGCCCAAGCCGATGAGGACCAATACCAGCGTACCGACAAATTCCGCGATATACTTGTTCATGCGCCCACCTCATCAAGGAATACAAAATAAATACAAAATTCGTGCATTCGCAAAAGCTGCGAATGGGATGGAAACCCGCGCCCATCCGTTGGCTCTGCCGCCGCGGCTACCCTCCGGAGCTTTCGCTCGCAGCGTAAAGGATGCACGCTCGGACAACGGGTAGTGGGCCGCGCATGGAAGATCACAACCCGAGCAGCAACGGTCTCGATCCGCGCCATATCGGCCGCTTTTACGACAAAGAGTTGCCCATCGACATGCCCGGCATGGAGATGGCCAAACCCGGTCTGCCGGATATGCGCCGGCGCAAGCACTCAGTGACCATCCCGGAATCAGCCGCCGGCCGCGCAGCGGATAATCCGCCGCAAACGCAGCGCTAGCTCCGCGCTCGCTTCAAGACCATTTCGTTGGTGGCGACAAACCCCATAGCTTCGTAGATCGGTCGCGCGTTATCGGCCGCGTGTAGCCGGACGATCTGGCATCCTTGCGACTGCAGCCAGTCCACGGCGGCCTCCGTTAACGCTCGCGCGATGCCGCGACGCCGCCAGTGCGTATCCACGAAGACTCCCGCAACGTAGCCGACACGCCGCTGCGTGCAAATCTCAGCGGGATATCCATCCGAGAAGAATCCTGCCGCGCTGCCGACCAGCCGCGTCTCCGCTCGTGCGAAAAACCAGGCCAGCTCACCGGCCGCATGGCGGCGCGTGAAGTATCGGACGGCGCGGTTCTTCCAATCTGTGGGCAGGTCGGCATCCGGCATGTGCAGCTCGTGCCGCATCGCAAGCCAAAAGTCGGACGCCACGTCAAACAGCTGCGGATCCGCAGCGACGATTTCGATGCCGGGGAGTGCCCGCACGGATGATTCTCCGTTTGCTTTCGTGAATTGGACTTATTGTTATGGTACTGGATAGAGTCAATAATGACACTAAGAGCAGCGTCGCGCAGGTTCGTTTACACGCCCGCGACCGCCGGCCGCTGTACGAACAACTGGCGGACGGGATCGCGCAATTGATTCGTGACGGCGACTTGCCGTCGGGCACGCGTTTGCCCGCGCTGCGCGAGCTCGCCAAGCTGCACCAAGTCGCTCTCGTGACCGCGAGCCAAGCGTACGAGGTGCTCGCGGCGGAGGGCCTGATCGCCTCGCGTACGGGCCGCGGCACCTTCGTGTCCACGCTGCCCGCCTCCCAGGCTCTTGCGCCGCCGGCGCAAAGCGGACGCGTGGCGCACGAATGGAGTCAGGGCTACAAGGCATTTCCGCCGCAGAGCCGGCGCTATGAAACATTCGAGTTGCTGCGTGCCAGCGCACGACCGGGAGCGATCGCGCTCTCGGCAGGGCACACAGCGCCGGAAACCTACCCGCTGGCGGACTTCGCCCAGTGCTATGCACGCACGTTTCTCGACGATCCGCCCGCGATCCACCAATACCGCGTCGACCGCGGCGACGAGTCGCTGCGCGAAGCGTGCGCCGAGCGCTTGCGCGCCCGCGGCGCGGACGTGAGCGCCGACGACATTTTGATCGTCAGCGGGGCGCAGCAGGCCTTGAGCCTTGTGACCGAATGTTTCGTGCACGATGGAGACATGGTCGCTGCCGAGGCGCCCACGTACTTCTCGGCGCTCGAAACCTTCGACCAGCGACGCGTTTCGTGGGTCAACATCGCGGGCGATCGCGACGGGATTCTCGTCGACTCGTTCGCGAACGCGGTCGCGAAATTTTCCCCGCGCCTGTTGTACGTCAACAGCGCTGCACAGAACCCTACCGGATCGTTCTTGGCGCGCTCGCGGCACCGCCGGTTATTGGCGCTTGCGGAGCGCGGGAACGTCACCATCGTCGAAGATCAGACGTGCTGGCAGCTGGCCTACGACGGCGAACCGCCACCGCCGCTGTTCGCCTCCGACCGCGGCAGCCGCGTGGTGCTCATCGAGAGCTTTTCCAAGATGTTGTTTCCGAGCTTACGCGTCGGTTTCATCGCTGCCAAAGGCGCCGCTATGCAAGCGTTATACGCGGCAAAGCTGCGTGCCGACTCGTTCACCACCACTGTGTCGCAGCGGGCGCTGACGCGTTTTCTGCAATCGAAAGCACCGGCACGCCACCTGCGCGCCACGAGATTGTTATACCGCCGGCGCCGCGACGCGCTGGTCAACGCGATTGCTCCGATCCTGCCGCCGGACGCCCGCGCAACGTTTCCGGCGGGAGGCCTGAACATGTGGATCGAGCTGCCGGCGCAGTGGTCTGCCCGCGAGTTGTTGACCTACGCTGCGGCGCAGGGCGTGCTCTTTCTGCCCGGCATTCCGTTCTATGCCACGCGGCCTGCGGGGAACACGCTGCGACTTTCGTACGGCACGTTGCCGGAATCGCAAGCCGGCGAGGCGGCCGCTCGTTTTGGCCGCGCGTTGCGCGCGTACGCAGCATCCCAGCGCACGAGCAGCAAGCGCGCAGCAAGCGATCCTGCTATCACTCCGGCTGTGTGACGCCAGGGTAGCGCTGCACGCTGCGACGAACTACGCGCCTGTTACAACTCAATGTGAGAAGGAAATTCCATGGCCACGCTGCTCGAGCACCCCGCGAAATTCCGCAATGAAGCTATCCGCACGTTCGCACGGCCCGAGGAGCGAGCCGCATTCAGCGCCGCGATCGAACGCGTCCGCAACGACAACAAGGATTTCGATCTCATCATCGGCGGCAAACGCGTAAAGTCGGCCAAGCAATTCGATTCCCGAAACCCGGCGCGCCCGTCTGAAATCGTCGGCCGCGTGCAGTCGGCGAGCGTCGAGCAGGCGCAAGACGCGGTGGCCGCTGCGCAGCGCGCCTTCCCCGGCTGGTCGCGCGTCGCGCCGCAGGAGCGCGCGCAGCTACTGTTCCGCGCCGCCGAGGCTGTGCGCCAGCGGCGCGACGAGTTCGACGCATTGCTGGTGCTGGAAGTCGGCAAGAGCTGGATCGAAGCGGACGGCGACGTCGCCGAAGGCATCGATTTCTTGGAATATTACGGCCGCGAGATGCTGCGCTACGCAGCGGAGCATCCGCTCACGCCGATGGCTGGCGAAGAAAACGAAATGCACTATATCCCGTTGGGCGTGGGCGTCATCATCCCGCCCTGGAATTTTGCATTCGCGATCATGGCCGGCATGACGTCGGCGGCAATCGTCGCGGGCAACAGCGTCGTCCTCAAGCCGTCCAGCGATTCGCCCGTGATCGCCGCGCGTTTTGTAGAACTGCTCGAGCAATGCGGCCTGCCGCCCGGCGTCGTCAACTTGGTGACGGGTTCGGGCGGCGCGATCGGCGATGCGCTAGTCAAGGATCCACGCGTGCGCTTTATCTCGTTCACCGGCAGCAAGGAAGTCGGTTTGCACATCAACCGCCTCGCTGCCGAAGTGGCACCCGGCCAGCGCTGGATCAAGCGCGTCGTCGCGGAAATGGGCGGCAAAGACGCGATCCTCGTGACCGCCAACGCCGATCTCGAGGCAGCCGTCGAGGGGGTTGCCGCTTCGGCGTTCGGCTTCCAAGGACAAAAGTGTTCGGCGTGTTCGCGCGCGATCGTCGAGGCGCCACTCTACGACGACTTCATCGCACTGCTGGCGCAGCGCGTGGAAAAAATATCCGTGGGCGACCCGAGCCTTCCCGACATCTTCATGGGGCCGGTCATCAACGAACGCTCGCGCGACAAGATCGAGCAGTACATCCAGATCGGGAAGGACGAGGGCAAGCTGCTCGCCGGGGGCGAGCGTGTCGGCGATCAGGGCTTTCTTCTCGAACCCACGATCTTCATCGATATCGACCGCAAAGCGCGGCTGGCGCAAGAAGAGATCTTCGGACCGGTGCTGGCGGTGATCAAAGCCAAAAATTTCGACGATGGTTTGGCCATCGCGAACGATAGCGAGTTCGGCCTGACCGGCAGTGTGTATTCAAAAGACCGCAACCAGCTCGAACGGGCGCGCGCCGAGTTTCACGTCGGTAACCTCTATTTCAATCGCAAATGCACGGGCGCCATGGTAGGCGTGCATCCATTCGGCGGCTTCGATATGTCCGGAACCGACTCCAAGGCCGGCGGCCCCGACTACCTGCTCCTTTTCTTGCAGGCCAAATCCGTGAGCGAAAAAGTTGGCTGAAGAGACGCTTGCGCGGACCGCGGCGGCTGCCGCGCCTGCTCGCTCCGGTTTGGGCATCCGGCTCGGCGTGGCGTTGGGATTGGTGGTGTTGGCGGCCGCATTGTACTGGACGCTGGGAGCGGCCGGCATACTTGCACTACCGCGTTCGGTTGACGCATTGGCGAGCAATCACAGCATCGGGCGGGGCAGGGTGCTTGTGACCGGCTATTACATCGCGTTGCCCTTTGTTTCGTACGGCGGCCCAAAACTGCCCCCGTATGTTTTTGCCGGCACCACTCAAGCGGGGGCGCCCGCAATCCACGTCACTCCTACACTGGAAGACTTGCACGCCGGACGCATCGCCGCAATCGTCGATACCGCGACCGGAGACGGGTCGCGCTGGTCGCCCTATGTCATCCATTCGGTGATGAGCGCAAGCGCCTTCAGCGGCGTTGTGATTCTCGTCGCGGTGGTCGCGCTGTTGCTGGCGTTCGTGCTGGCGGGTCCTCTCTCGGAAAGGCTGGTTCGCGCCCGCTCACGCTAAAGAGCTCGGAAGTCTGCGGTTAGTATTCGCGGAACCAGATCTGGAGGCCGTTGCAAACCCCGAAGGCGATGATCTCCTGTTCCAAATCGCGCAGCCATTGGCGTGAGGGGAGTGTCTGCCGCTCCCAGGATACCGTGACGCCGCTGAGCAGCGGAGTGATCCGGTAGCCGACTTTCGTGCTCGCCATATCCACAGCGGCCCCGATGAGCTGGCTGACGCCGGCCGCCATCGTACGCGAGCTTTCCAAAGGGTCGATGGTAGGAGCGATCTTCCCCGGCCCTTCGGTGCGGGGCGGAGGCTGGGTGGGTAGTGCCGGTTCCTTGCGTTTCTTCAACAGCGCCATGTGCGATTTTCCCTAGGGAGACGAATTGAAGTTTTTGCTATCATATATGATTCGGACGAGGACGGACATCACAATTGGATTTCTGCGGTATAGATCATGAAATACTTGGGAGGCGTCTACGGTCGCCCGCGCATTTTCATCTATGTTTCAACTCCATGTAGGTAAACTGAAAGAAAAGGAGGCTTGCTTGCAGCGTCTCGTAGCGCGGGAGCTTATGGACGACGCCCAGTGGAGGGGTTCAATGGAAGAGTGGCGCGCAAGCTTCAGAGATTTGGCGCGCGTCCACCGCTTCTTGGGGGGATGGAGTGCCCTGCGTCATGCCCTGCAGCGGCTTCCCGAGCCACCGCAACGCTTTGTCGATGTGGGAACCGGGGACGCGGACGTCCCGCTCAAGATCCTCGACTACCTCTCGCGCCGAGGGGTACAGGCCTCCTGCGTGGCGCTCGACCAATCCGAACGCGTGGTCGCAATCGCACAAGAGCGGATCCGGGGGCGTTCCGGGATCGTCCTTGCGCTGGGTGACGCGCGGGCGTTGCCCTTCACCGCCGCGAGTTTCGATCTCGCGACCTTGAATTTGTCCCTCCACCACTTCGAACCGCCGGACGCGGTGCAGGTGCTGCGCGAGCTCGCCCGGGTGGCGCGCGACGTCATCGTCAACGACTTGCGCCGCAGCCGGATCGCTTGGGCGTTTGCACGCACGGTCTTCCCCTTTTTCACCAGCAACCGTTTCACGCGCAACGACGGGCCGCTGTCGGTACTGCGGGCGTATACCGAGCGGGAGGCCTACGAGCTCGCGCGACAGGCCGGTTGGCAGCGCATCGAAGTGCGTTCCCACCCTGGCTATTTCATGACGGTGGCAGGCGGGGCGGCATGAGCGACGTCGTCATCGTCGGGGCGGGACCCGCCGGCAGCGCGACAGCGCTGCAGCTTGCGCGCAGCGGCGTGGCGGTCACCATTTTGGAACGGCAGCATTTTCCGCGCACGAAAGTGTGCGGTGAGTACCTTTCGATCGCCGCGTTACACGCCGTTCACGATTTGGGCCTCGAGCATTGCTTGGCGGATGGGTATCCCATCGCCGGCATCGCGCTTGCAGCGTTCGGATCCGAACCTTTGCGCCTGCGTCTGCCCGAGAATGGCGCGCTCGCGCTCGCCCGCTCCGTGCTGGATGACCGGCTGTTGCGAGAAGCGACCGCTGCCGGCGCCCGGTTGTGCCGTGGCGGCTACATGCGCAATGAGCCGGAGAACGGAAAAATGCGAGTCGTGTACCGCGATGAGACCGGCGCCATTGCATCGTGCAGCGCGCGCGTGCTCATCGGGGCCGATGGCGCTGCATCCTCCGTCGCCATCCGTAACGGCTTGGCGACGAAGCAGCGCCGCGGTGGCCGCTGGGCAGTCGGCGGGCACTTCGTGCAACAGGCTCCAAGCGATGAATTGGAGATGTACGTCGGACCCGGCGGCTATTTCGCGCGCAATCCGCTGACGCGAGACAGCGTGAACGCCATGCTGGTGTTGCCGCAACCGGCTCTGCCTGAGCAAACCGACGACATCGTCGCAAGCATTACCCGCGGTCGGCGGGGCTTCGACGAGCGCAAGCTCGTGCGGCGCGTTGCGGTCGGCCCGTTGCGATACTCGCCCGCAGCGCTGATGCGCGCAAGTATCATTCTGACGGGTGATGCCGCCGGATTGCTGGATCCTTTTACCGGGCAAGGCGTAGCGTGCGCCTTGCGTATGTCGTTTGCCACCGCGCGCGCCGCGGTCGCGAGTCTGGCGGGCCAGCCTGCGGAGCGGATTGCGCGCGCCTATCACAAGGAATGGCGCGCCATCGTCGCGCCGCGCAAGGCGCTGTCGTTCTTGGTGGACACGATGATCCGGTCGCCATTCTTGCGCGCGCGCGCCGAACGCGCCGCGCGCCGCGACGCGAACTTTGCCGAGAAGATGCTTGCCGCGGTGTGCGGCGCTGCATCGCCCTCGACTGCTTTTTCGCCTGGGCTGCTGCTGCGGCTGCTTGCATCATGACGGCCGAACAGAGCATCGAGATGCGAGCGCCGGCGGAGCGCGTCTATGCCTTCGTCCAGGACGTCGCCCGTTGGCCGGAACGCCTTCCGCACTATCGCTCCGTGAACGTCCTGCGCGACGACGGCAGCGAGCGTGTCGCCGTCATGGCGGCCAAGCGCGATTGGATTCCCGTGCGTTGGACTGCGCGCGAGCGGCTGCTGCCGCGCATCCCGCGCATCGAGTTCACGCATCTCGCCGGCTGGACCGCGGGCATGGAGGTCGCGTGGATCTTCGAACCGATTCCCGGCGGCACGCGCGTCACGATCACACACGATCTCAGCTCGTTGCGGCTACCGCTGATGCAGGCGCATTTCATCCGCGACTTCGTCGCGAACTTCTTCATACAACCCATCGCAAGCCGCACGCTTGCGCGCATGAAACAACTCGTTGAGGACAGCCATGAAAACTAACCGCGTATTTATCACCGGCATCGGCGCCGTCACGCCGATCGGCATCGGCCGCCCCGATCTGTGGCGCGGTGCGCTGGACGGCAAACGCGCCGTCCAGGAGATCGACCGTTTCGACACGGCGCAATTTCGCTCGCGGGTGGCGGGCCAGGTCAATGGTTTTGATGCGAGCCCGTTTCTGGGGCGCAAGGAGTTGCAGCGCACCGAGCGTTTTAGCCAGTTCTCTATCGCGGCCGCGCAGATGGCGTTCGACGACGCGGGCTTCGCCCCGCGAAGCGGCGACCCGGATTTCGGCATTTGGATCGGCAGCGCACTGGGCGGCGTGGTCTACGCGGAAACGCAGTACGACGCGTATGCCAAGGGTGGTTTGCGGGCGGTCCACCCAATGCTTGCCCTCAGCGTTTTCGGTGCATCGTCATGCTGCAACGTGGCGATTCATTTCGGGTTGCATGGCCCGACCGTTTCGAACTCCAACTCTTGCGCGGCCGGCGCTGTGGCGATCGGCGACGCATTCCGCTCGGTGCGCGACGGCGTATGCCGCAGAGCCATCGCCGGCGGGGTCGAGGCGCCGCTCGCGCCGCTGACGTTCGGCGCATTCGACATCATTCGCTCGATGTCGACGCGCAACGACGACCCCGCGACCGCAAGCCGTCCGTTCGACGCAAACCGTGACGGGTTCGTCATGGCTGAAGCCGCTTGTTTGCTGCTGCTGGAGCGCGAAGAAGACGTCATCGCGCGTGGCGCGGTGCCTTACGCTGAAATTGCGGGCTTTGCGCTCACCAATGACGGCGACCACATGACCGCGCCGCGCTCGGATGGGCGGGAGGCGGCGCGAGCCATGGCCCGCGCCTTGCGTGAGGCCGACGTGGATGCCGGTGAAATCGACCACGTCAATGCGCACGGGTCATCCACGCCGCTCAACGACCCGACGGAAAGCAAGGCCATTCGTGCGGTGCTGGGGACTGAGACCGACCGCGTCCTCGTATCGGCGATCAAGGGCATGATGGGGCACGCCCTCGGGGCGACCGGAGCAGTGGAGGCCGCTTTGTGCGCGCTCGGGATCAAAGATCAGATCGTAGTGCCGACGGTGAATCTCGAGGCGCCGGGCGACGGCTGCGATCTCAGTTATGCGCCCGCCGTTCCGACGAAGTTGCGCCAACGAGCCGTGCTCTCGAATAGTTTTGGCTTCGGCGGTCTAAATGCGGCGCTCGTATTCAAGGCCGCCGCGTAGCGCGGGGTTCGAGCACGAACGTGGGGATGGCTTGACCCCCTTGTGACACGTTGATCACCGCAGCAGCGGAGAGGCGCGTCAGAATGCCGCCCAAGCGGCCGCGAAACACGTACGCGTTGCAATCTTCGACGAGCGATTGCAATGCCACGCCGTTCCGCGGCGCCGCGGCGTCGAAAATCGGATACGTGCCGCGAGCTGGCACGACGTAGTCTTGCGTCACGTAGTCAGCGCTGCGCAATCTCTCGAGCTCGGCTGCCCATTCCGACGGGGAGCACGCCGGTCCGACGACGATACCCTCACCGCCGTGCGAATCGTTCGGTTTTAAGACCTCGCCTTCTCGGTCCGCGTCGCCGCACAACGCCCTCGTGCGGGGTACGAGCGCCTGAATAGCGCGGCGTTCTTCGTCACCAAACCAGTGGGCGTGTTCGGGG
>DATGHT010000264.1:0-11095 GCA_035307865.1 Candidatus Eremiobacteraceae bacterium
CCGCCAGCTTTTGCCGTCGCGCGCCAGCAGCTCGTCCGCTGCGGGCGGCCCCCACGTGCCGGCGGTATAATTCGGAAACTTGACGTTGCGGTGCTCATCCCAAAAACGCAGCACCGGGTCGACCAAGGCCCAGGCGGCTTCTACTCCGTCGGCGCGGTCGAACAGCGTTTGATCGCCCTTCATGCAATCCAAGATCAGCCGCTCGTACGGTGACGCATCTTCGGCGCCGAACGTCGCGCCGTAGCTGAAATCCATCGCGACCGAGCGGATGCGCATGATCGGGCCGGGCACTTTCGCGCCGAACTTCAGCGTGATGCCCTCATCCGGTTGAATGTTCAGCGCGAGCACATTGCCCTCCGGCATCTCGACCTGGCTCTTGCGAAACGGCAAGTGCGGCACTTCGCGAAACTGAATCGCGATTTCGGTGACACGCTTGGGCATGCGCTTGCCGGAGCGCACGTAAAACGGCACACCGGCCCAGCGCCAGTTGTCGACGGTGAGCTTGAATGCGGCGTAGGTGGGCGTGATCGAATCGCGCGCGACATTCGGCTCCTCACGGTAACCGGTCGCGCGTTCGCCTGCGACGAAACCGGGTCCGTACTGGCCGCGCACCGTCAGCGTATCGACCTGGTCGTACGGGATCGGATGGATCGCTTCTACAACCCGGATCTTCTCGTCGCGAAAGTCGCGCGCGTCAAAAGTGTTGGGCGGCTCCATGCCGACGAGCGAAAGCAACTGCAGTGCGTGGTTTTGGATGACGTCACGCACGACGCCCGTCTCTTCGTAAAAACTGCCGCGGCCTTCTATGCCAAGACTTTCCGCGACGGTGATTTGAACCGAATCGACATAGCGCCGATTCCAGATCGGTTCGAAAATCGTGTTGGCGAAACGCAGCACCAGGATATTCTGCACCGTTTCTTTGCCTAGGTAGTGATCGATGCGGTAGATCTGGTCCTCGCTCAAGTACGCTAGGAGTTCGGCATTGAGCTGCTTGGCGGTGGCCAAATCGTGTCCGAAGGGCTTCTCTACGATGATGCGCACGAAGCTCTGCGGACCGCCGCCGGCTTTCGTGAGGCCGCAGTTGTGCAGCTGCTCGGTGATGGAGCCGTATAAACTCGCCGGCGTGGCCGTGTAGAAGATGCGGCTGCCGCCGGTGCCGTATCGTTTCTCCAGCGTATCGACCTCGTTCTTGAGCGCCTGGAAAGCGGCGGCGTCGTGAAAATCACCCGAGACGTAATAACAGCGTTCGGCAAGCGAGGCGAGCGCGGACTCATCCCGCACGCGCACTTCGCTCGAAGCGGCGACCGCCTCGCGCAAAAGAGCACGAAACTGTTCGTCGGTCATCTGCGCGCGCGCAAAACCGATCATCGCGAATGATGGCGGCAGCAGCGAGGCTTGCGCGAGGTTGTAGATCGCCGGTAGCAGCTTGCGTTTCGTCAGGTCGCCCGATGCGCCGAAAATGACAAGCTGGCAAGGATGAGTGGCACCCTCGAGCCGCAAGCCTTCGCGGAACGGGTTGACGAGCTCGGCGGTTGCCATCGTGCTCTAGTTCTTGGCCGCGCCATCGGTTGGCAGGGCGCCCTCTGTTTTGACCGCGTGGCCGCCAAACTCGTTGCGCAGCGCCGCGATCACTTTGGCCGAGAACGAATCCGTCTGGCGCGAGCGGAAGCGCATGAACAGAGAAAGTGCCAGCGTGGGCACGGGCACGGACAGATCGATGGCGTCCAACACGGTCCAGCGGCCTTCGCCCGTATCGTCCACGTAGCCCGCGATGTGTTCGAGCTTGGCATCCTTCGCGAATGCCAGCTCGGCCAGTTCCAGCAGCCAGGAGCGAATGACGCTTCCTTGATTCCACAGGTGACTGATCTTTGCGAGATCGAGCTCTTGGCCGAACTCCGACGCTTCGAGCACTTCGAAGCCTTCACCGTAGCCCTGCAGCATGACATACTCGATCCCGTTGTGCACCATCTTGACGAAGTGGCCCGAGCCGACGGGGCCGACACGCAAGTAGCCGTCTTTCGGGGCCAGCGTCAGAAAGATCGGTTCGAGCCGCTTGCACACGCTCTCATCGCCGCCGACCATCAGGCAGTACCCGATCTTCAATCCCCAAATGCCGCCGGAAACGCCGGCGTCGACAAAATAAATGCCTTTCGCGCCGAGCTCTTTGGACTGCGTCTGCGCTTCTTTCCAGTACGAGTTGCCGCCGTCGATGATGACGTCGTCTTTGGAAAGCAACTTTCCGAGTGCTGCGACCGTGTCGCGGGTCGGTGGTCCGGCCGGCACCATGATCCAAACCGCGCGCGGCGGCCGCAATGCCTTGACGAGTTCCTCGAGCGTGTTACAGCCCGTTGCGCCTTGTGCCGCGGACGCTTTTACCGCATCGGGGCTGCGATCGAAGGCCGCGACTTCGTGGCTGCCCAGCAACAGGCGTTCCGTCATGTTGGCCCCCATGCGGCCCAGTCCGACCATGCCGATCTGCATGCGTTCTCTCCTCGTTATGCCGTCGTGGGTAAGCGCAGCGCGACGTTGCTGATACTGCGGCGCAGCGTCGCTAGACCCGCTTCGACGTCCGCCCCGAGGTCGATGCGGGTGACGCGGCGGCCGTGCGCCTGCAACGACTGCAAATCGCCCAACGCCTGCGCATTTTTCAGCGCCGCGAAATCAAATGGCTGGCCGGGGATCGGCAGCTTGAGCGCGTCACCCCCGACGAGCTGCAAGAACACGCCCGTGTTCGGTCCGCCTTTGTGAAGCTGGCCGGTGGAGTGCAAGAAACGCGGTCCGTAGCCCAGCGTCGTCGCATTCTTCGTGGCGTCGCGCAGCGTCGCGCGGATGCGCTGCAATGCTTCCGTGCGCGCGGGCGTTTCCGCAATGAACGCCGCAAGCGCGATATAATCGCCGAGCTTCACGGTTTGGAGCACCGCGCCGATGGCAGTCTCGTCCGAGGGCGCGATCGCCGGCGCAGTCGTGCGACCATCACCGCCTGCTAGGATGCGGTTGGTGTTGTCTTTACTCTCCTGGACGTTGGGCTCGTCAAAGGGATTGATGTCCAGCAACGCGCCGATCGTGGCCACGGCGAATTCCCAGCAGAAAAATTCCTCACCCAAATCCAGCTCGTCGCGCAAGACGATTTGCACGAACGGATGGCCCGCTTTTTCTAGCGCCTCGCGCCGCCCGTTGAACGCCTCGTCGCCGCTGAGCTGCAGGTGAACGAACACGCGGTCATTGCCGTAGGTCCCCGGGTCTCCGAGCGGCTCCTCGGCAACCGGGATCAATCCCTTGCCGAGCTTTCCCGTGCTCTCCGCGATGAGTTGCTCGAGCCAGAGGCCGACGCTCGCGATGCGCGGCGAAGTGAGCAGCGTAACCTTGTCGCGGTTCTTGAGCTGCGCAGCTTGCGCGAGCGCGACGCCGAGTGACACGGCCGGATGCTGCACGGCTTTCACGCCCGCGGCGCACGCTTCCATCATGAGCTGCGCGCGCTTGAGCAAGCCCGCGGCGTCATAGCCGGCCAGCGCTGCGGGGACCAATCCGAAGAGCGAGAGCGCCGAGTAGCGGCCGCCGATGTCGGACGGATTCAAGAAAACGCGCCGCACCGAGCGCTTTTCGCCAAGCGCCGCCAACGGCGTTCCCGGATCGGTGATGTAGACGAATTGCTTGGCCGCCTTGTCGGCATCCCCGCCGGCTGCGCTTTTCGCCTTTTCGAAGAAATACTCGCCCAGCGAGCGGCTTTCCAGCGTCGTGCCGGATTTGCTCGCCTCGATGAACACCGTGTGCTTGAGGTCGATTTGCCGCTCGATCGCGGCGATGCCCTCCGGCACCGTGCTGTCGAGCACGAGCAGTTCCGGGAAGCCGGTGCGGCGGCCGAAAGTCCTGCGCAACACGATGGGGCACAGACTGCTGCCGCCCATCCCGAGCAGCAGCACGTGCCGGATGCCCTCGTGACGGACATCGTCGGCGAACTGCGTCAGCTCGTCCAAACAGCCTTCCATGCGCTCGGCAACGTTCAACCAGCCAAGCCGATTTTTGATGACCGCAGCCGCCTTCGGATCCGACGAAACCTTCCAAAGGCCGGCATCGTGCTGCCACACGCGCGGCACGAAGCGCTCGCCATCCAATTGCTCGAGCTGTTTGTAGTGCTGCGCAGCATCGAAATTATGCAGTAGCCTGCGGTCGACGCCGTCCGAGCGCAGCGTTTCTACTTTCTCGCGGATGACATCCAACAACTGGTCGAACGAATTTTCGAACAGCACCAAACCGTCCGCCAGCAGCTTATCGGTGATGCTTCGCAGAGAAATACCCAGCGCTTCGAGCTCGGCGATCGTCCGCTGCGCGCCTTCCACATCCTGATCCAACGTGCGCGCGACGTTGCCGTGATCTCGAAAGGCAGCGATCGTCGCCGGCGGCATGGTGTCCACCGTGTCCGGCCCGATGAGCGCTTCCACGTAGTACGTGTCGGGGTATTTGGGGTTCTTGGTGGAGGTGCTCGCCCACAACGGCCGCTGGCGGCGCGCTCCCGCCGCGGCGAGTTTTTTGAATCGGTCGGTGCCGAGCGACCGCACGTACACCTGGTACAATTGCTTGGAGTTTGCGATCGCCGTCTTGCCGAGCAGCGCTTGCAGCCGCTGCCGAGTTGACGCGTCAGCCTGCGCCATGGCCGCCTCAATGCGTTTATCCGCTTCAGTGTCGACTCGCGAAACGAAGCAGGATGCAACCGAAGCGATGCGGTCGAGTCCCAGACCCTTCGCCAAACGGTCTTCGAGTCCCGAAAAGTAGGCATCGATGACGCGCTCGTAATAGCCTTCTCCGAACATGAGCGTGATGTTCACATTGACGCCCGCGGTGATGAGCGCACGGATGACGGGCATGCCTTCATCGGTAGCGGGCACTTTGACCATCACATTAGGCCGGTCGACCAATTTCCACAGGCGTCGCCCCTCGGCGATCGACCGGTCGGTGTCGCGCGCCAAGTCCGGCGGCAGTTCGATGGACACATACCCGTCGCCGCCGTCGCTGGCACGGTAAAGGTCCGCGAACACGTCGCAGGCCTCGCGGATATCGTCGGTTGTGATCTCGTCGTAAATCTTGCGCGGTTCGGTGATTCCGCGCTGCACGAGATCGCGCAACGCGGGATCGTAATCTTGGCTCTCCGCAACCGCCTTTTCGAAAATGGTCGGATTGGACGTGACGCCGCGCAGGCCGTCGTCGTCGATCAAACGCCTGAGCTCGCCCGAGCGCGTGAACCCGCGCCGGATGTTGTCGAGCCAGAAGCTTTGACCGAACTCGATGAGTTGCAAGAGTGGATTGGGCATGTACGTTGATCCTTTGACTAGGCTAACAAACGCTTCGCGCGCATCGCGACGTTGTCTGGTGTGAATCCGAATTCTTTGAAGAGCACCGCTGCCGGGGCAGATGCGCCAAAGCGGGTCATGCCGATCACGTCACCTTTGTCTCCGACGTAGCGCTGCCACCCGAACGGCGACGCTGCCTCGACCGCGAGGCGAGCGCTCACGCCGGGTGGCAAGACCTCGTCACGGTAAGATGATGGTTGGCGGTCGAAGATCTGCCAGCAGGGCAGGCTGACGACGCGGGCAGCTATTTGTTGTTGCGCTAAGAGCTTCGCGGCTTCCAGACACACGTGCACTTCCGACCCGGTGCTCAGCAAGATGACGTCGGGCCGGCTCGTGCTTTCCTTCAGCAAGACGTAGCCGCCACGCTCTGCGCCGCGCGTCGCTTCGGGGACGAGCACCGGCAGCTTTTGCCGGGTCAGCACCAAACCCACCGGGCCTTCTCTGTGTTCCAGCGCAAGCCGCCAGCAGATCGCGGTCTCGTTCGCGTCCGCCGGCCGCATGATCGTCATGTTGGGCATCGCGCGCAGCGAGGCTAACTGCTCGATGGGCTGGTGGGTGGGGCCATCTTCCCCAAGACCGATGCTGTCATGTGTCCAGACATAGATCGGGTTGATGCCCATGATACAGGCGAGACGCACGGGCGGCCGCATGTAATCGGAGAAGATAAAAAACGTCGATCCAAACGGCTTGAGACCGCCATGCAGCGCCATGCCGTTGAGCGCCGCGCCCATGGCGTGCTCCCGCACCCCGAAGTGAAAATTGCGGCCGGCGTAGTTGCCGCGTTCGAAATCTCCCATATCCTTGAGATAGGTGTCGGTCGACGAAGCGAGATCGGCGGCGCCGCCGAGAAAGTTAGGAATCCGGGGTGCGAACGCGTTCATCACTTTTCCCGAAGCCTGGCGTGTCGCGAGCGGACCCTCCTCGGGTTTGAAACGAGGGATGTCGTCGCCCCAGCCTTGCGGCAGCTGCGCCCTTTGCTCGCTTTCGAACTGGCGACCTAAATCGGGGAAAGCGGCCCGGTATGCATCCAGGCGCGCGCGCCACTCCGACTCCAGCGCCTCCCCGCGCGGGATCGCCTGACGCATGTGCTCCAGCACCGCCTCCGGCACGAGAAAATGAGCGTCCTCGGGCCAGCCGTAGAATTTCTTCGTCAAACGGATTTCGTCTTCACCCAGCGGCGAGCCGTGTGCGGCCGCGGTATCCTGCTTGTGCGGGGCGCCGTACGCGATGTGCGTGCGGATGCGAATGAACGATGGCCGTTCGTCGGCTTTGGCGGCGGTGATGGCGCGGTCGATCGCATCCAAATCATTACCGTCTTCCACGGCCTGCGTGTGCCAACCGTAGGCGGCGAAGCGTGCGCAGACATCCTCCGTGTCAAATGCGAGCGACGTGTTGCCTTCGATCGTGATGTGATTGTCGTCGTAAAAGTAGATCAGCTTGCGGAGTTGCAAGTGGCCCGCGAACGACGCGGCTTCCGACGCGACGCCTTCCATCATATCGCCGTCGCTGCAGATGACATAGGTGAAATGATTCACGATCTCGTGGCCAGGCTTGTTGAAGCGCGAGGCGAGCGAGCACTCCGCAATACCGAATCCGACACCGTTGCCGGCGCCTTGACCCAACGGGCCGGTCGTCACTTCCACTCCAGGCGTATCGCCGTACTCGGGATGTCCGGGCGTCTTGCTGCCCCACTGGCGAAAGTTCTTGATATCGTCGAGCGCCAGGTCGTAACCCGTGAGATACAGCACCGCATACTGCAGCATGCACGCGTGGCCTGCGGATAGGATGAAGCGATCGCGATCGGGCCATTGCGGGTTCTTCGGATTGTAGCGCAGATGTCGCGTCCACAGCACGTAGGCCAGCGGCGCAAGCGCCATGGGAGTGCCGGGGTGGCCGGAATCGGCCTTTTGCACCGCATCCATCGCGAGCGTTCGAATGGTGTTGACGCAGAGCTGATCCAGCGCAGCTTTATCTAAGGTTGCAGAAGTTTTCAACACCGCCTCCAAAGTGGAAGTCCCAAAACGATGAATGCTCTTGAGTTCTGTACCCAGCCGGCGCAAACGTACGCCAGTTGGACCGAAGTCCTTGGGCGCACCTTGGGACGGCACCTGTTGTGCTGCGATCGCGAGTGCTACGAGGGCAGCGCGGGCTTTAGATCACGCGCAGCGCGCGCTCAGACGTGATCTTTCCGACAATTGCCGCATCGCTTTGGCCCGACTCCTTGAGCGCTTGCAGCAAGCGGGGAGCGACATCGGTGCGGGTGCTGAGAAGCAAACCACCCGATGTTTGCGCATCGCACAGCGCGCTCTGCATCGCCTCCGATAGAGCGCCCTCGAAATGAACGCCGGCTGCGAGAGCGGCGGCACGATTAGCGGCGCTACCGCCGGGAACGCAGCCTGCTTGCGCCAGCGGCAGCACGCCCTCGAAAAACGGCACTGAATTTGCGTCGAGGATAAAACCCACGTCGCTCCCTCGCGCCATTTCGAGCAGATGCCCGATGAGGCCGAAGCCCGTGATATCCGTGGCGGCGCGCACCGCTCGACCGGAGGCATCTGCGTCCGCGTTCCATCGCACCATGATCTCGGATGCAACCCGATTGATCGTCTCCATCGAACGGATCGCGGCTTGCAACTCGTCGGCGGCGATGCGGTCCTGCTTGCAGGCGGTGGTGAGAATGCCGGTCCCGATTCGTTTGGTGAGAATGAGGACATCGCCGGGCTGCGCAGTCGAGTTGCGGACGATGCGGGCGGGATGCACGACGCCCGTGACCGCGAGTCCGTACTTCGGTTCCGCATCTTTCACGGTGTGGCCGCCGATCACGCTGATGCCCGCCTCGCGCGCCTTTTCGATGCCGCCCCGCAGGATGTCGGTCAAGACTGCAAGGGGCACGCCCTCTTCCGGAAACGCGGCGATGGCGACGGCGCTCACCGGGCGCCCTCCCATCGCGTACACATCCGACAGCGCGTTCGCGGCCGCGATCCGTCCGAAGCTTCGCGGATCGTCGACGATGGGCGTGAAGAAGTCGACCGTCATCACCAACGCGAGGTCGTCGTTGATGCGCAGCACACCGGCATCATCCGCCGTCGCCGTGCCCACCAGGACGTTGGGATCGTCGATCGGGGGCAGGCTTCCCAGCATTCGCGCGAGCACGCTCGCGTCGACCTTAGAAGCTCAACCGGCGCAGCTGGACAGATGTGTGAGTCGGAAAATATCCGTGCGGGTCATCGTGAATCTACCTTTTAATGAGGTCGAAGCCGGCCCTTTGGTGTGCGCCCGCACGTCCTGTCCCCAAAGGTGGACCTACAGCCTGCTTGAGGCACCGCCGATAATAGAGTCAGAGGGGATCGCTTGCACAGTCGTCTTGGGCATCCCCGTTGCCGGCGGTCTTGTCCGCATTCGCAAGTGTGAGGAGTTCTAAAGGACTGTGAAACGATTATTGCACTCCGCAATGTTCTGGAGACTGACAGCGGTTGCGCTCGTCTTGACGGTATTGAGCGCGGCCTCGGCGCCTTGGCCTGCACTGGGTGGCGCGAGCCGTCCGACGATTGCGGTCATTCAATTCTCCAACGACGCCGGTGCGCCGCAAAGCACGGTCGACTCGATGAGCCAAGCCCTCTACCAGGCCGTGTCGACGTCCAGCGATTTCACCGCTGCCGGGGGAGGCCCCCTGAAAGTCACGCCCGCGATCAACGGCGATCCGCTGACCGCTGCGCTGAACGCCGGAGCGAAGGCACACGCGGAAGAAGTCGTCTTAGGCGACATCATCAAAGCGGACAGCGGCAGCATTGTCTATCGCCTGACCGCGTATCGGATCGATCCGGTCGCCTTCATTCGTTCGCAAGTCTTTACATTAAATAACGCGGGCGGCAACGCCATGGCGTCGGCTCTTGCTGCGAATCTGCAGACCATTCACGCGCCGCGCACGGCTGTGGGGACGATCTTCTCGGTCACGAACGGTGTCTTCTCCGATCTGGGTGAGTCGGGTGGATTCCAGGTCGGCCAACGATTCAACGTCATGCGCAACGGCAGCAAGGTGGCCGAAGCGCGCATCGCGAGCATCAATCTCACGCAATCGATGTTGAACCTCAGCAATCAGGCAGCCGGCTATGCGCCGGCGGTCGGCGACCGCCTCATCGGCGTCGACGCGCAGCCCGCGGTGGCACCCGCAACCCGCGCGAACCCGAGCACGTTTTCATTGTGGGCGATCGTCGCCGCCGCAGGCTTGACGTTGCTTGCGATCGGACATCATGGCCAACCCGGCCAGCCATTGCCAATACCTTCCGTTTCGTCGTCACCGATCGGCGGCTTCACCGTCAGCGCGCTCAGCCCCACCGGTGCCGCGCCCGGACCGGTCACCTTCACCTTCCAATTCAGCCAACCGGTCGACTCGACGACCATCAATTTCACGAATACGACGGCGGTGAACTACAGCACGACGAATCCCATTACGCCGACCTCACCCGTGACGAATCTCGGCGGCGCTCCGCCCTCATTTGACCCGACGTTCACAACGCTGACGATCAATGCGAACTCACTGACGCCGGGTGAAACCATTACCTTCAACTTTACATCGTCCATCTTGAGCACGCTTGGCGTCGCGCTGACGCCCTCAAGCCCGTCGTTCACGGTGTCGGCCGCACGTCACCCGCTGGGCGTCCCCGGCGCGCCCGTGCAACCAAACGGCGGCGTGCTCGGACCGCAGCAACCCGCGCCCAAAGCGCCTGGTCCGCAAACTCCTCACGAACCGCACGGTCCCAAGGGTCCGAAATAATCCGGTTCGCCCGTCACGAGAAGGGGCGCGAGGCAACTCGCGCCTCAGCTTTTTCTTAGAGATGATGGTGCGCGAGAATCAGATCGGCGAACGGGCGCGCGTTGTGGGGCAGAGACTGATTTAACATCGCAAAGGCGGGGCGGTCGAGCGCCTCGATCGTTTCCACGCTGGGCGATTTTCTCAAGGTCGCGCGCACGTCGCGCGATATCGGAAAGAAAAGCGCGACGAAGAGCACCAGCCACAGCAAGAGGATCGCTTTGGCGCACGCCACGATACCGCCGCCGATGCCGCTGGCGAACCGCAGCAAGGGCAACGCGGTGAAGCGCTCGACCAGCCAGCCGAGCGCGCGCGTCGCTGCGAAGACCACGAGGAAGAGAAGCCAAAATGCGGACAAGTGCCCGGCGCCGGCGGAGAGCGCAAAGCGCTGTTGCAGCGTTTCGGAGAGCAAGCCTGCGAACGCGCCGGCAAGGGCCCACGCGACGATGATGGATAGGATGCCGATGAGCTCGCGGATCATGCCGCTGCGGTAGCCGCCCCAAAATGCGACGGCCAGCGTCAGTGCGACGAGCACGTCTGCCCAGGTCATAGAGAGCTAGTCGCGCAACGTCGCGCCGAATTGGCGCTTCAGCGCTGCGACGATCACAGCGGTTGAAGCATTCGCCTCGTCGTCGGTGATAGTGGCGTCGGGCCGGCGCAGCACGATGCGAAACGCGATGCTTTTCTTGCCGTCACCGACTTGCTTGCCGCGATACTCATCAAAGGCTTCAACGTCGATCAGATACGCGGCCCCGCTTTGCCGGGCGGCGCTCGCGAGCTCTCCCGCGTTCACACCCTGTTCCACGACGAGCGCGATGTCGCGAGTCGTGCCCGGAAACCGTGGCAACGGTTCGTAGACCCGGACGGGAGCATATTGCGGTAGCCGTTCGAGGTACAGCGAGAAAGCATACGTGGCGGGCGGCAGGTCGTAAGCGCGCGTCAG
>DATGHT010000265.1:0-4662 GCA_035307865.1 Candidatus Eremiobacteraceae bacterium
GGGCTACGCCATGGACGATGAGGAGCAAGAAGAGGGAGTGCGTTGCATCGCGGCGCCGGTGCGCGACGAATCCGGCCAAGTCGTTGCAAGTCTCAGCGTGTCCGGCCCAGTCACTCGCTTGAGCGATGCGCAGGTGCGCACCGTCATCCCTGAAGTGCTCGACTGCGGCGTCAAACTGTCTGCGCGATTGGGTTACAAGCCGGAGCGTGCAACCGCTCCCTAAGACCCCATTTCTGAAAAGACTTCTCATTTGCGTGCGTTGCGTCACTGTGGCGCGTGAAGGCGTTGGCGAACGCCGATAGAGCGCATATAATCATCATGAGTATGAACCAAACATTGCGCTTACCGCATGGCGTTACGCTCGATCAGTCCATGGCCGCGATCGTGCACTATTTCACCGCCGATCCGCTGCGCTCGTCGCCGGTCGAGCGGATTGGGCGCGACCTCGGCCTGCCGGTGAGCAGCGTGCAGCCCGTTTTGGACCATTTAGTCGCCATCGGCGTGCTCGAGCGCAAGAAAAGCGGGCTGACGAATTCGCCCGTGTACGTGTCGCGCATGGCCGATCAGTTTCTGGACATTCTGGAGCGCCTATCGAGCTATTTCAACGAGCAGATCGAGGACATCGCAGTTTCTCCCGATCGTGCGCAACTGCTCACGGGAGAAGCGCCTGACGATGCGAACGGTCTGCGCTCGCTTCGCGCGCGCGTCGCAAGCCTTGAATCCGCGAACGCGCTCTTGCAGCGCAAGAATCTCGAGCTGTCGTTTCTGTACGAAGCCAGCACGCTGCTTTCGAGCTCGATCGACTTAGCCACGCTTGGCCAGACGATCGTCAACGCGGTGGTGAACGCATCCAGCTTCAAAGTGAGCCGCTGCTTCATCGTCCTCTCCGACGGCGACGCGTTCATCTTTCAAAACGGCTACGGCGTGGAGCGTTTGGACGTCGAGCAGTTCATCTTCAGCAATCGCAGCCGCTTGCTGCAGTCGATCGATAGCGGCGAAGTCATCACCGCCACGCCTACCGGAGCGGGCAGCGATTCCGAGAACGTCCGGCAGATGATCTTTCCCATGATCGTGCGCCCCGGCGAGCGTGGTTACGGCTGCATCGTCATCACGCAAGTCGAGGAGCCGGGCCTGAGCGGCGACGATTTGCGCACCCTCTCGCAGCTTGCAGAACTCGGCGCGCGCAGTCTCGCGAACGCATCGCTCTACAGCCGCAGCGTCGCTCTCGGCATGACCGACCAGCTCACGGGCGTCCTCAACCGGCGCTATCTCGACCGACGCTTGGCCGACGAAGCCAAACGCGCGCAGCGCACCGGCAGCGAATTGTCCGCCATCATCTTGGATCTGGATTATTTCAAGTCCATCAACGATCGTTACGGTCATCCCGAGGGCGATCGCATGCTGCAAGCAGTGGCGCGGACCGTGTCGCAGTCCGTGCGCGACATCGACGTGGTGACGCGCTTCGGCGGCGAGGAGTTTGCGATCATCCTGCCCGGCGCGAACGCGCGCGACGCCTACACCGTCGCGGAACGCGTGCGCCAGGCGGTGGAGCGCATGGATTATCGGACCGCAGACGACGGGCCCGTGCGCATCACGATCTCGTGCGGCACGGCTTCCCTGCGCGACAAGGTGCACACACCGGCGCAGCTGGTCGCAGCTGCCGATCAGCGCTTGCTGGAAGCAAAACGCACCGGCCGCAACCGGACCGTCGCCGAAGCGACGCCCAACCGCGCAGAGCTGCGGGGGTAGACGGAAAGGTCGCTGCGGGCGGGACCGAAAACGATAGCGGGCGAAACGTGCGCGCGTGATTCGCGTGCGCACAGCGCGCGCCGACGACCAAAGCTTTATCCATGCGCTCGGCATTCAGTCGGCTTTGGACACGATCTCGGGGCTGCGCACCACCAAGGCGACCGTCGCCGCACAATCCTTCGACCGGCTGCTCGAGTTCTGCAAGGAGCGCCTTGGCACCGTTACGTTTGTTGCCGAACAAGATGATCAGCGCGCCGGGTTCCTGGTCATGCTGACCGACGTGCCCGACGAACCGACACAGCTGCCGCAGGGTTTCATCGCCTACGTCGCCGTTGAGGAGCGACGCCGTGGCCAAGGCGTTGGCCGCGCGCTCGTGCGAGCCGCGGCGCAGGAGGCGCAACGCCGCCGCTTACCTTATGTGAGCCTGATGGTGGGCAGTCACAATCACGAAGCACGCGAGCTGTATCGCAGCGAGCAGTTCGGCGAGGAGCGCATCCTGATGACGAAGACCATCGACACGGGCGCGACGTGATCGCGACCCCCGCGACGCCGGCCTTGGGGCGCACCGTCCTGCGCGTCACCATGATCACGCTTGCGATCGTGCTGGCGCTGGCACTGCTCGCGCGCATCCCCAAGACCTTGGAAGTCTTCTTGGTCGCGACGCTCATCGCATACGGCGTGAATCCGCTCATTCGCCGGCTCTCCAAGCGCATTCCGCGGCTGGCCGCGATCGCAATCGTCTACCTGCTCTTCCTGCTGCTGCTGTTCGTCGGCGCGATCATCGTCATTCCGACGATCGTCGATCAGGTCACAAACCTCTTCGACCACAGCGCCGACTACATGTCCGCCGCGCAGCAATGGATGCAAGGCGTGCAGGGCTGGCTCAACCGGCGGCTCGGCGGCCATGCGCTGCCACCCCAACTCAGCAATATCGAGGGCGCCGCCATGAGCCGGCTTTCGGATCTGGTCCAGGCGGGGCTCGGCAGCGTCGGCACGCTGGTGTTCGCGGTGATCAACTACGTGATCATCGGGATCACCGCCATCATCTTGTCGTATTACTTCTTGGTCAACGCCCAAGCGGTGCGCGAAACGTTCTTGAGCTTGTTCCCCTTCCGGTCGCAAGCGCGCGCGAAGTATTTCGTCCATGAGGTCGGACGCGTCTTCGGCGGTTTTATCGGCGGGCAGATCGTTCTCAGCGCCTTCAGCGGGGTGTTCACGTTCGCAAGCCTGCTCATGCTGGGTTCGCAATACGCGTTGTTATTGGGCGTGCTCACGGGCGTGCTGTACGCCATCCCCTATCTGGGCGTGTTCGGCGCGATCCTCGTCGGCGTTTTGCTCGGGCTGCTACAGGGCTGGAAAATAGCGCTCTGGACCGCGTTGATCATTTTCGTCGTCACCAAGATAGCCGACACGGTGCTCGTGCCGAAAGTGATGTCGGAAAGCGTGGGGGTCTCACCAATGGCGATCATCTTCGCGGTGTTCGCGGGCGGCGAGCTGTTCGGATTGTGGGGCCTCATCCTGGCCATCCCCGCGGCGGCGCTGCTCAAGGTGATCTGGTTATGTTGGATCTATCCGTGGATCACAGGCAAACCGCCGCCGGTGTTGGAGCAGCCGGCCGAAGCCGTCGTCATCGCAGGGGATCCTCTGCAGCAGCCTGCGCGCTAGAACGAAGGCCCACAAGGAAAGGGCGCTACATCGATTCGGGCGCGGAAACTCCGATGAGCTGCAGCGCCGACGCCAACACGATCCGGGCAGCGATGCAGAGCGACAGTCTGCCGCTCGTCGTGGCATCGTCCTCTCCCAGCACGATGCAGTCGGTGTAAAACGCGTGGAAATCGGTCGCGAGCGCATGCGTGTACTCCGCCAGCCTGTGCGGCGCGCGCGCGCGCGCCGCGCCCGCCACCGTGCGGCCTAACTCGGCCATGCGCCGGATCAGCGCGATTTCAGCCGGGTGCGAGAGCGTCTCGAGATCCGCGCCGGTTCGGGCGCGCTCCAACAGCGCCGGACGTTCAGTCTCGGCTCGCCGCAGAATCGACGCGATGCGCGCATGACCGTACTGCACGTAATACACGGGGTTCTTGGCGGACTGTTCCACCGCCAACTCCATGTCGAACACCAAGTGTGACTCGGGTGCGCGATTGATAAAAAAGAACCGTGCGGCGTCGACGCCGACCCGATCCATCACCTCACGCAGAGTCACGAGATCGCCGGCGCGCTTGCTCATCGAGACGGTTTCCCCAAGACGTTTGAACGTCACGTGCTGTGCGAGCAACACTTCCAGGCTGCCCGGGTAACCGAACGCCGCGACCAGGGCCGCGAGCCTAGCGATGTAGCCGTGGTGATCCGGTCCCAAGATGTCGATGAGAAAGCGATAGCCGCGCCGCAACTTGTCGCGGTGGTAGGCGGCATCGGCAGCCAAGTAGGTGGGCCGGCCATCGCTGCGCAGCAGCACGCGGTCCTGGTCGTCGCCAAACTTCGTCGACTGCAACCACAGGGCGCCGTCCTTCTCATAGGTGAAACCCGAATCGCGCAGTTGAGCGATAGCGGCGGCAATGGCTCCCGAATCGTGGAGCTGCGCTTCGGACGTCCAGTGATCGAAGTGGACGCGAAACCGCTCGAGGTCGGCGCGCTGCTCCGCGACGATCAGATCGCGAGCGAAGCGGCCCAACACGCGCCGCCGCTCTTCCTCTGGAGCGTCCAACCACCGTCTGCCATCACGTTCGGCAAGCGCCCGCGCCAAATCGATCAGGTAATCGCCTGCATATCCGTTTTCCGGCACGGGAGTTGCGACACCCAGCAGACTGGCATAACGTGCAAAAAGCGAGTCGGCGAGCAAATCAAGCTGCGCTCCTGCGTCGTTGACGTAGGTTTCCGCCGCAGTCTGCGCGCCGGCGAAACGGAACATGTTCACCA